>JBARUM010000414.1:0-2363 GCA_049645725.1 Maribacter sp. | reverse complement strand
ACTCGAGGCGGGAGTACCATTATCTTTATTTCCTTTAAAACCCGTTTAAACGCTTAAATACTGTGGTTATTAGGGTTGTTTAATCAAATATAATTACCTAAATTTAAATATAGAATTTATTTTGACACCAAATATGACACCAATTTTACCTACTTAAATCAAATTCAACGCAAATGCAAGTTATCTACTATATCATCGAGAGCAAGACCGATAAACAGGGAAACGCACCTATTTTCTATAGCATAACTTTTAACGGGGAAAGAATCCGCCGCAAAATAAGGGGCGTAAAAGTAATGCCAAAGGATTGGAACGAATCAACGCAACGTGTGAAGCCACCGTTAAAAAAAGAACCTTACAATTACCATATTGAATACAACAAAATCATAGAGGAACTCGATCAAAAATTGAAGGCAATCTTTCGGTTGATCTTGTTAAACGATTTGAAACCTACAAAAGAATACATACTGGACAAACTGGATGATGCCACACCAATTGATATAGTCCATAATTTTTTGGATTCATTCCAAGAGTTCATAGATAGGTCGAAAATCACAAAAGCGGAGCGGACGATAAAATCCTATGTAACCACCCTGAACTATCTAAAGGATTTTGAGACAGAAACATCTTTTAAGTTGAATTTTGAAACGTTGGACTATAATTTTTTTGAAAAATTTCGGGAATACTCATTTCACACGAAAGAAATCAAAAACAATTACTTCTCGAAATTGACCACGATTGTAAAGACCTTTATGACTTGGGCGGCCGATAGGGAATATCATCAAAATTTCGCCTTTAAAAAGTTTATGGCGAAGGAAGATGAAACCGAAGTGATTTGCCTTACGTTATCGGAATTGATGAAAATGTACAATCACGAATTTAAATCCACGAAATTGGCCCATGTACGCGATGTGTATTGTTTTTGTTCCTTTACCGGATTGCGTTACAGCGATGTTAAAAAACTAAGGCCATCGAATATTTATGATGATTATTTAAAACTGAACATACAAAAGACCAAGACGATCGACCATACAATTCCCCTGAATGTGTATGCCAAAGCAATCTTGGGCAAATATCTAGAAACGATTTACGAACCTCTACCCATAATTTCTTCGCAGAAGTTCAATAAATATGTCAAAGAATGTGCTGCGGAAGTGGAAATTGACAAACCCACAACCATTACCCGATATATCGGCACCAAAAGGATTGATACTACCGTACCCAAATACGAGCTTGTTACAAGCCATACGGCAAGAAAGACATTTGTTACTAATAGTCTCGTTTTAGGAATGAAAGAAATGGTACTCCGTAATATTACAGGTCATAAGAAAGAGGAAAGTTTTCGGCGCTATGTCAAGATTGCGGAGGACTTGAAAAAACAGGAAATGGATACTGCATGGGGCAAAATTTGAGGCTACGACCTATCAGATTGTCTCGATATTAGAGACTTGCCAAGACACTACTTCTGGAAATAGTACAAGATTTCCCACAAATAAACGTTTGAATAACACAATTCTTAAACGTAAGTCCGACTAATTTCGAAGTCTTTAAGATGACATAGACAAGATAAAAGGTTGCTGTTTGGTAAAACCAGTTAGATTGACCAACTGCCTGAACATAGAAGAATCCTTAGACCCTATAAAGTTGTTTTTCTTCAGCGACTTTCAGACCAAGGAATTTAAAGAATATATCAGAGGAAAAGTACGGACTCTAAGTTCGTATCAATTTTACCATCTTTTGGCCTGGCTTTTGGAAAATGTGAAGGATGATGCTCTGGTATCAAACCTTGATATTCTTTTCGATTTCTCAACATTAAACCCAAAAAAATACCTACCCTCGGAGTGGCAGTCCTATCCAGGTGCCTTCGAACCACTTGAAAAACCGCTTCTTCCCAATCGATTTTATAAAGATTGCCGTAAGTTTTTTCATAAATACCAAGGAACCTTATATGCGGTTCTACGCGAAACGGACCCATTGCAACGAGTAGACCGATTCTTGCTTTATTTCAGAGCTAGAAAAAACATCAAAAACCCAGAAGTTGATTTTGAAAGGCTGCTGAATTTGATGTCATTGGAAGAGCGGCTATGTTTTCCGGTATATAATTTTCCTGACCAAGAAGCTATTCCATTTTACGGGCATGCCCTTAATTATTTGAGGTTTGAATTAAGCGAAGAAGCCGATTGGCTCAGAAATGGGTTATTGAATGAAATCCAAAAGGAAGGAAAACATATCAAGAGACTTTTTATTGGTAATGGTAAGGAGGCAACTCCTTTTGCTATGATGGACAGGTCGGTTGTGTTGTTGCCCATGTTGGTCGATTTTCAAAAATGGAAACAGCTCGTCATGGAGGCTCTAAGGAGCAAAGG
>JBARUM010000413.1:0-24127 GCA_049645725.1 Maribacter sp. | reverse complement strand
TACAGACCATTCTTCTGGAGCTTAAACGCTAAACCTTCATTATCGATTTTTGCAAAAGTAGAATCCATAGACAAAATGGATTTATCAGAAAAAGATTTCTAAGAAATTAAGAATATGTTAAAAAAGTGTAAAACTTAGGAAACTATAAATGTTTTTAAAGTTTCCTTGTGTACATTTACCACCCATAATGAAAGAAAATATACTAGCAAAGGCAACAGAAATGTTCTTGGAACAAGGTTTCAAAAGTGTTACTATGGACGATTTAGCCAATGAAATGGGTATATCCAAAAAGACCATATACGCCAATTATGATAACAAAACCGAATTGGTGCAAGAATGTACGCTACAACTATTTCATTTTATACGTGGGGGAATAGATACTATCATTTCCCTTAAAAAAAACCCGATTGAGGAGCTTTATGAAATTAAAAAGTTTGTAATGCTCCACTTAAAGGGGGAAAAATCCTCACCAGAATATCAATTACAAAAATATTATCCAGAAACGCATTTTGCTTTAAAGAAAAAGCATTTTGAAATGATGCAGGAGTGTGTTTTGGATAACGTTCAAAGAGGCATCGATTTAGGAATATATAGGGAGAACTTAAATGTGGACTTCGTTTCCCGAATTTATTTTTCAGGTGTAACTAGTATAAAGGACCAAAAGCTCTTTCCTGTTAGCCTATTCCCTATCTCGGAGCTTATGGATGTCTATTTGGAATATCATCTAAGAGGAATCGTTACGCCGAAAGGGCGAAAAATATTAAATGAAATCATCAACTCAAACCAAGAATAAATGCAATCGTTCAAATATATACTTATCGTATTTTTAGTTAGTAGCTGGTCATTTGCCCAAGAGCAAACCTATAGTTTTACGTTACAGGAAGCCATTGACTTCGCGCTAGAAAATAATTATAGCGCCATAAATGCCGACAGAGACGTGTTGGACGCTCAAAAACAAAAATGGGAAACTATTGCTACGGGGCTTCCCCAAATTAACGCGGCCGTTAGCTATCAGAACCAATTAATACAGCAAGTGGTACAGCTGCCCGGAGAGATTGCCGGTGGTGAACCCGGAACATTCGTTGAAGTGGTCTTTGGTCAACCCCAACAGGTAAATGCCGCCGCAACCTTGAGACAACAGCTTTTTGATGGTTCATACATCGTTGGTGTCCAGGCAACCAAAGCCTTTTTGAGTTATAGCGCGAACAATAAGGAAAAAACTGAACAGGAGGTTCGAAAGGCAGTGGTAGAGGCTTATGGCAATGTCCTATTGGCAGAGGAAAGTGTTTTGATCTTGGAAAGAAACAAGGAAACACTGGAAAAAAACCTTTTCGAGACTACAAAGATTTATGAAAACGGATTGGGTGATGAGGAAAGCGTAGATCAATTACAGATTACACTTTCATCCATAGAAAATCAATTAAAAAATGCCATTCGCTTAAAGGATATTACGCATCAAATGCTGAATCTAATGATGGGAATTGCTTTGGATGCACCTACCAAACTGGAAGAAAATTTAGATAACCTTGCCCAAAAGCAAATAGATCTTGGTCTTTTGGAAAGTGATTTGACTATTGAGAACAATGTAGATTACAAGTTGATAAACAATCTGAACGAACAACGTTATTTTGAATGGAAGCTCGCAAAGAGTAGAGCCTTACCAACACTCAATGCATTTGCCACCTATGGCGGTTTATCTTTTGGGGATGAATTTTCTTTTTTAGACAATGGACAGCAATGGTTTGAGTTTTCGACCATTGGGGTAGATCTTAATATTCCTATTTTCAGTTCTCTTAAACGAAGTGCCAGTACCCAGCGAGCAAAAATTGCTTTGGAAAAAGCAAAAACTCAACTAACTGAAGCAGAAGAACAGATTCGTTTACAATTGGAAAATGCAAGAAGTAATTACACCTTGGCCATTGAACAGTACGAAACCTTTAAGAACAACCTAGACCTTGCGGAACGCATAGAAAATAAAAATCAAATTAAATATTTTGAGGGTATAGCCTCCAGTTTTGAGCTTAGACAGGCACAAACGCAACTCTATACGGCGCAAAACGAATACCTGCAATCTATGGTTGAGGTCATAAACCGCAAAACGGAACTCGAAATTATATTGAACAACAAATCCTAAGCATCAAACTAAAAACTTATTAAAGATGAAAAACATAATCTACCTATTAACTTTTACGGTAATCCTTTCCTCATGTGGAGGTTCCTCAGAACAAACTGTTGGTGAATTGATTGCGCAAGGTGACTTGGAAACACTTAGAGCAAGGAAAACAGAAATATCGGAGCAACAAAAAGCTATCAATACCGACTTGAAACAACTTGACTCGGCAATTTCTGCTTTAAGTGGTGAAGGAAATCTTCCTTTAATAACCACTATCACTGCACAATCGGAACCTTTTAATCATTTTCTTGAATTACAGGGCGATGTTAAAACAAAACAAAATGTCCTTATTTATCCAGAAATGGCTGGAACCTTACAACGTGTTTATGTTAAAGAAGGACAGAAAGTTTCAAAAGGACAACTTTTGGCGTCTATAGATGATGGTGGTATGGGCAGCCAATTGGCTCAATTAAAGACACAGGCCGCTTTGGCGGAGACCACATTTGAACGTCAAAAACGTTTATGGGATCAAAAAATAGGTTCTGAGATACAGTACCTTCAGGCTAAATCAAATTATGAGGCTACCAAAAGCGCGGTTAGACAAGCACAAAGTCAATTAGGAAAATCAACTATCCGAGCACCTTTTTCGGGAATTATTGATAATGTCATCAAAGACCAAGGAACGGTAGTGGCACCAGGTCCCGGTTCGGAGATTTTTAGGATCGTAAATCTTTCTGATATGTATATAGAAGTTGAAGTCCCGGAAAACTATTTGGGAAGTATGCAAGAGGGTAAAGAGGCAATCGTATATTTTCCAGTGCTTGGGGATACGGTTACTTCTAAGATTAGACAAACAGGCAACTTCATAAATCCAAGCAATAGAGCTTTTACCGTAGAGGTTGCTGTTCCCAATAAGGAGGGCAACATTAAACCTAATCTAACGGCCAAAGTTAGTCTAAACGACTATACCAGCGAAAGTGCTATTCTAGTTCCACAAAGTATTATTTCTGAAAATTCTGAAGGAGACCAATATGTCTACGTTGCAGTAGAACCAAATGATGACAAGGCTACCGCCCAAAGGCGAATTATCAAAACAGGAAAAACACAAGGCAGTATGGTAGAGGCCATCTCTGGTATCAACGATGGTGATCTTTTGATCAAAGAAGGTGCAAGAACCGTAAAAGAAGGTCAAAAAGTTCAAATCTTAAATCAGACCCTGTAGAAAAATCCAAATAAACTTTAAACTCATCAACATACAAACCAATTAAAAATGAGTAAGCAAAAAAAGAATGCTGATAAGGAGTTCGCAATAGCCTCTTGGGCAATTGACAATCCGTCCGTAATTTTTGTGATGATCGCCATCTTGTTATGGGTAGGTTTTAGTGCCTATCAGACCATGCCACGAGAGGATTATCCAGAAATCGTAGAAACCAAGGTGTACGTAAGCACTCCTTATCCCGGAAATACCGCAGAAGATATTGAGCGCCTTATCACTGACCCACTTGAAGATCGTCTGAAAAACGTAAGTAACGTAGTTGAAATCACATCTACTTCCCAAGAAGATTACTCTATTATTACCGTAGAATTTGATGAGGATATTACGGTAGAGCAGGCCAAACAAAAGGTAAAGGATGAAGTTGACTCTGAAAAAGCTAGTGAAGACTGGCCAACGTTCAACGGAGCCAAGGTTGAACCCAATATTTTTGATTTGAATCTGGCGGAATCGTTTCCTATCATGAATGTCAATTTCACTGGTGATTATCCGGTGGAACAGCTTAAGGATTATGCTGAATATTTAGAAGACGAAATAGAAAACCTTCCCCAAATAAAAGAGGTAGATATCCGTGGTGCCCAAAAGAAAGAAGTAGAAGTAGCCGTGGACGTTTACAAAATGATGGCGGCAAAGGTTAGTTTTCAAGATGTAATAGGTGCCATTGGAAATGGGAACATGACAATATCAGCAGGTAATATCAAAACCGCTGAGCAGCGTAGGACCATACGTGTTTTAGGTGAAATTGAGGACCCACAGGAACTCAATGAATTTGTTGTCAAATCTGAGAACGGTGCAGTATACCTTAAGGACATTGCGAATGTTACCTTTGATGAAGAAGACAAGACCACCTTTGCCAGGGAGTTTGGGGAAAGCGTGGTAATGCTTGATATTAAAAAACGTTCTGGCTCCAATACCATAGAAGCAACACAACAAATAAAGGAACTCGTAAAAAAAGCCCAGGCAGACTACTATCCGGCCGATTTAAATATTTCTATCGCAAATGATTCGTCCGACCGTACCCTGAACCAGGTCGATGACCTCGTGAACAGTATTATTTTCGGTATTATTTTGGTGGTCACTGTTCTGATGTTTTTCCTAGGTTTTAGAAATGCATTGTTTGTAGGGTTTGCCATTCCTATGTCCATGTTCATTTCTTTTTTCGTATTAAATACGTTAGGTGTCGTTGTTGATGGTCTTAGCTTTACCCTGAACACTATGGTCTTGTTCGGAATGATCATGGGTCTAGGGATGTTGGTAGATAACGGCATCGTTGTTGTTGAAAACGTATACCGCTTAATGAGCGAAGGCATGTCTCGCACTGAAGCTGCTAAAAAAGGTATCGGCGAAATTGCCGTACCCATCATAATTTCAACCCTTACTACGGTAGCTGCTTTCGTTCCGCTCGGACTTTGGCCGGGCCTATTTGGGCAATTCATGATTTATTTTCCAGTAACTTTATCCGTGGTATTGGGATCTTCCTTGTTCGTAGCCCTATTTATGAATTCAATGCTCGTTTCACAGTACATGGAAACTGGCGATAAAGAAATTAGTCGTAAAGGACTTATTAAAACAACGGTGATTTTAGGTGGTCTCGGACTGCTAATAATTTTTGTTGGGGGACCTGTTAGAGGACTGGGTACCGTAATGATTTTTACGGCACTTTTATTCTGGGCCTACAAATATGGAATTAAAGGATGGGCCAATAATTTCCAAAATAAGGTTATGCCAAGATTTGAGAATTGGTACGAGCGCCGCATAAAACATGCATTACGGGGCGGTAATGTGTATTGGTATTTTGGGCTTACTGTATTACTTTTAGTAGTGACATTTATGCTCTTTGGGATGTCCATCGGTTCAGGGAGGACTAAAATCGAGTTCTTTCCGGAAAATAGTCCAAATGAGGTTTATGTATATATTGAATATCCCGAAGGCACGTCCATAGAAAAAACGAACAAGATTACCAAAGCTATAGAAGACAGAGTATACAATGTTATAGCACGTGATAAGTATAAAAGGGACGGTGATTACAATTACCTTGTAGAGTCTGCCGTATCTCAGGTTGGCGAAGGTGCCGGTAATCCACAAACCGATGGTGGTTCTACTTCCGAGATGCCACACCGTGGCAAGGTAACCGTGTCTATGCGCGAGTTTAAATACCGAAACGGATTGGATACCGAAGAACTTCGTGGCGCAATTCAAGAAGATCTTACAGGAATTTATCCTGGAGTATCTATTTCTGTTGAGAAATTGAATGAGGGTCCACCTGCAGGGTATCCCGTAAATATTGAACTGCAGGGCAAAGATTATGACCAATTGATCAGTACCGCGGAAGACATACGCAACTATCTCAATAGCAAGAACATTCCATTTATTGAAGAATTGAAAATTAATGTGAACAAGAGCAAACCTTCCATGCAAGTAGTGGTAGATCGCCAAAAAGCAGGAGAGTTGGGCGTAGCTGTTGGTCAAGTTGGAAATCAGTTAAGACGCTCGCTATTTGGTGAAAAAGCAGGTGTTTTCAAAAGGGATGGCGAAGATTATGATATCAATGTACGTTTTAAAGAAGATATTAGATACGATAAAAATGCACTATTTAACCAAAATATCATCTTTAGGGATCCGGCAAACGGGCAGATTAAAGAAATTCCCGTATCTGCCGTGGCCACGCAACGAAACTCTTCTGGTTTCAGCTCTATTAAGCATAGGAACGGTAACCGCGTGGTAACCGTTTATTCAGGTCTGAAAGCAGGTGGGAATCCCGCCCAGGTTGTGGCCCAAGTCCAAAAAGAAATGGAGAACTTTAACGGTATTCCTGAAAATATGAAGGTGGACTACACCGGTGAAATAGAAGAGCAAAATAAACAAATGGCCTTCTTGGTAAGCGCATTCTTTGGCGGCTTGGCACTGATTATGTTAATCCTCATTTTCCAGTTCGGGGGAATCTCCAAAGCCTTGATAATAATGATAGCCATCTTCTTAAGCTTTATTGGTGTTTTTGGCGGATTGATGATAACTGGATGGTCTTTCGTAATCATGATGACCATGATGGGCATTATATCCCTTGCCGGTATTGTGGTTAACAACGGGGTTGTCCTATTGGACTATACCCAAATACTTATTGATCGCAAAAAGGTGCAATTGAATTTGGATGACAAAGATTTACTTTCAATGGAAGATGCTACCAAAGAAATCACTAAAGCCGGAAAAGCAAGGCTACGCCCCGTAATTTTGACTGCAATAACTACAGTTTTAGGGTTGATTCCACTGGCAATAGGTCTAAACATTGATTTTTTCTCATTATTTTCAGAATTTGACCCAAAAATCTATTTTGGAGGTGACAATGTTGTGTTCTGGGGACCTTTGGCCTGGACCGTGATTTTCGGTCTTATCGTGGACACGTTCCTGACGCTGATCATTGTTCCTGTGCTTTTTAATATCGTTTACAGAATAAAAATAGCGGTACGTGGAACGAAAAAGAGCGAAGAAAAAGCAACCGAAGAATTGAATCCGGCTGCATAGTTTTTAATTTTAGATAATAAAAAAGTCCGAACCTTAAAAGGGTTCGGACTTTTCAATTTTGAGTTTATACTATTACTTGTTTACCACTACTGGTTTCTTATTCTTAGTATCCGTAACAGCTGCAATTCTATTGTTGTCAAAATCTACCTCTTTTACAATATCACCTTCCCAAAATAACCATTTTCCGGTTTTCATACCATTGGTATAATTTCCAATGGCAATTTTTTCGCCTTCTTTATTGAACATTTTCCACTGACCTTCGAGTTTTTCGTTCAAAAAATATCCCTGTTGAGCCACTTCTCCATTGGCATGAAAATACGTAGCTTTAACTTTATTTCCTTCTTTTTCAAACTTTGGTTCTATCTCTTGCGCATAAGCGCCGAAAGAAAGTCCTAATAGCGCTATAATGAGTAATTTTTTCATTGTATGTATATTTTAAAATTGATATTTCCTTAACTTTAACGTTACAAATTTAGAATTATTTTACAATAAATCAATTTTAAAATAACATTTAATTTACATTAAATTTACATTAAGAATATAATTAGCTTATAATCAATACAATAAACAAAACACTTTAACACTCTTAAATTCGGTATTTCTACTTCAAAACCTACATTTTATATACATCTTTAATGGATTAGACTTCTTAAATTTGCCCTTTACTTAAAGATACTATCATGTATAGAAGCCATTCCTGCGGGGAATTAAGAGAATCACACGTAGATACAACTACTACCCTTTCCGGATGGGTATCTAAGACCAGGGATAAAGGCTTTGTGGTATGGATAGATATCCGCGACCGATATGGAATTACACAATTGGTGTTTGATGCGGATAGAACATCTCCCGGGCTATTGGAAGAAGCAAGAAATCTAGGGCGTGAGTTTGTGATACAAGTGAAAGGAAAAGTGATCGAACGTGCTTCGAAAAACACAAATATACCCACTGGTAATATCGAGGTGTTAGTGGAGGAGCTGGTTGTTTTAAACGAATCCAAAACACCCCCGTTCACCATAGAAAATGAAACTGATGGTGGGGAAGACCTTCGTATGAAGTACCGGTATTTGGATATTCGTAGAAATCCTGTAAAAGACAATCTTATTTTTAGAAGTAAAGTGACAATGGAGGTCCGCAAGTATCTTTCCGAACAAGGTTTTATAGAGGTAGAAACGCCCTATTTGATAAAATCTACCCCAGAAGGCGCCCGGGATTTTGTAGTCCCCAGTCGTATGAACGAAGGTCAATTTTATGCCCTTCCTCAGTCTCCTCAAACCTTTAAGCAGTTGTTGATGGTGGGAGGTATGGACAAGTATTTTCAAATTGTAAAATGTTTTAGGGACGAAGATTTACGAGCCGACAGACAACCAGAGTTTACCCAAATAGACTGCGAGATGGCATTCGTGGAACAAGAGGATATTCTCAATGCCTTTGAAGGTCTGACAAAACACTTACTAAAAGAAATTAACGGTGTTGACATCGAATCTTTCCCCAGAATGACTTATGATGAAGCCATGTCCAAATATGGCAATGATAAACCGGATATACGCTTTGGAATGGAGTTTTGTCCTCTAGCCCCCAAAGGGCCAACTTATGGTTTTGGTGTCTTTGACGATGCGGAATCGGTTATAGGAATTAATGTGGAAGGATGTGCGTCTTATACTAGAAAACAGATTGACGAACTGGTTAATTGGGTTAAAAGACCCCAGATTGGGGCAACTGGTTTGATATGGATCAAATATAACGAGGATGGTACTTTAAGCTCATCAGTAAATAAGTTTTTTGATGCTGAATACTTGAGCCATTTTGCCGCTTTGGCAAAAGCCAAGCCACAAGATTTAATACTTATAATGGCGGGGGTGACCAAAAAAGTAAGGACTCAGTTAAGCGCTCTTCGAATGGAATTGGCAACGAGATTGGGTCTTAGGAAAAATACAGAATTCGCTCCTTTATGGGTAGTGGATTTCCCATTGTTGGAATTGGATGAGGAAACCGGTCATTACCACGCCATGCACCACCCGTTTACGTCTCCAAAACCTGGACAACTGGAATTATTAGATTCAGATCCAGGTGCCGTTCGTGCAAATGCCTATGATTTGGTATTGAACGGTAATGAAATTGGTGGTGGATCCATTCGTATACATGATAAAGACACCCAAGCCACCATGTTCCGGCACTTGGGCTTTACACCAGAAGAAGCCAAGGCTCAGTTCGGGTTTTTAATGGATGCTTTCCAATATGGAGCGCCCCCACATGGTGGAATCGCATTTGGCTTGGATAGGTTGGTCGCTATTTTAGGAGGACAAGAAACCATACGTGATTTTATAGCTTTCCCAAAAAACAATAGTGGCCGTGACGTCATGATTGATGCACCTGCTCCCATCGATGATGAGCAGCTAAAAGAGCTGAATTTAAAGTTGGATATTTAACTCAATAACAAATCCCGCTAAGTAGCGGGATTTTTTAATACTTTTAGTATTGAAACACAGCTAAATGCCTACCCGACAACAAAAACTCTTTACGAAGTTTATAAAGTGGCGATATAAAAATATCTCTAATAAAACCTTTACCCACATTATGGCTGTGCTAGTAGGGCTATTAGCAGGGCTGGCGGCAGTAACGCTAAAAAACCTCACCTATTTTATTGAGTCGTCCCTAGAGAGCGGAATCATTGTTTCTAGAAACCAATTGTACTTTATACTACCAATTATTGGGCTTACCATGGTATTTCTTTATGTGAAATTTGTACATAAAGAAAAACTTGAGCATGCCATTTCCTCCATATTATTTGCACTTTCAAAAAAGAAGGGTATCATTGACCTAAAAAAGATATATACGCCTTTGATTACCGCCCCGCTTACCGTAGGTTTTGGTGGGTCTGTAGGGTTATTAGGACCGGCAGTAGCTTCAGGTTCGGCCATAAGCTCAAATCTTGGACGCTTATTGCATATAAATGCCAAAACTCGTTCCCTATTGATAGCCTGTGCATCAGCAGGGGCCATAGCATCTATCTTTCAATCTCCAATTGCCGCTATTATTTTTGCTGTGGAGGTTTTTAGTATGGATTTTACCATGCTTTCCATGCTCCCGTTACTGCTGGCCTCCATATCAGGAGTACTTACCTCCTATTTCTTCTTGGGAAATGAAGTGCTTTTTAATTTCTCTTTAACCGATAGTTTTGAAATAAAGGATACACTCTTTTATGTTATTTTGGGCGTGGGTACAGCAGTGGCTTCCATTTATTTCACAAAGATGTATTTTGGGATATTTAGACTCTTCGAACCTTTAAAAAGTCCGAAGTACAGATTGTTAGTTGGCGGTATTGCTATAGGGGTTATGCTATATTTAATTCCTCCGCTGTATGGTGAGGGTTTTGGTTTTATAAACAACCTGTTAACAGGAAACCATGTAGCAGCTTTAGGTACCACACCGTTTGATGGCCATATGGATAACATCTGGGTGGTAATCACCTTGTTATTTGGTCTAACTATTTTTAAGGCCGTTGCGATGACTACAACTTTTGCCGCCGGGGGTGCAGGTGGGATTTTTATACCAACCATGGTTATGGGAAGTGCCCTAGGTAATGTTGTCGCTAAGGTAATTAATAATTCAGGACTTGGATTTGCTGTATCTGAAAGTAATTTCACACTCATTGGTATGGCGGGTTTAATTGCCGGAGTGCTCCATGCTCCCTTAACAGCAATTTTTTTAATTGCAGAAATCACAGGTGGGTATGAACTTTTTGTTCCCTTGATGATTACTGCGGCCATCTCTTATCTTATTACTAAAAATACGTTGGACCATACTATTTACACGCGTGAATTAGCTTTACAAGGAGCGTTGTTAACCCATGATAAGGATAAAAATGTACTGACCGTAATGCAGCTTGATGATGTAGTAGAGAAAGATTTTAAAACCGTAAAACCCAATATGCTTTTGGGAGAAATGTTGCACGATTCCGTTTCCAAATCAACGAGAAACCTTTTTCCCGTGGTCAATGAGGAAAATGTTTTAGTAGGCATCGTACTTTTAGATGATATTAGAGAATTCATGTTCGATACGACTTTATATGATACAACTACAGTCGCCACATTTATGAACCAACCACCAGATGTTATCTTCTATGGTGAGGATAGTATGGAAAAGGTAATGGCTAAATTTCAAAAAAGTGGAGCATGGAATCTTCCCGTAGTAAAAAAAGGAAACTATTTTGGTTTTGTTTCCAAATCAAAATTACTGACCGCATATCGCAGAGAATTAATCAATTTCACAAGTACTTAAGACCTATTCCATAAATTTGTATCATGAAGTATTTCATAACTTTATTGGTTTTTCTTTCATTTGGGCTGATTATATACGGTTTTTCCTTGGATGGAAATCAGGATGACATAGCCAACAAATATATTGGCTCCGGCACCTTGTTACTGTTCCTTGTAGCTATGCCTTTATTTTTGATAAAAGAAAGTAAAGGAAAGAAAATGAAAGACTATATGCTCACCGAGGAAAACGTTCGTAAAATGCAAGGAAAACCACCGAAAAATAAGGAGATAGAGTAATCTATATCTATTTAACTTCCTCATTCCTAGGTCTCTTGAGGAAATTTTATTAAATTAGAAACATTAATATTTAATCATTTATCCACATGACTGGCACAGTTAAATTTTTTAATGAATCCAAAGGATATGGCTTCATTACCAACGACGACACCGGAAAGGACATTTTTGTTCATGCCACTGCACTTCACGGAACGGAAATAAGAGAAGGAGACAAAGTAGAATACGCTGAGGAAGAAGGAAGAAAAGGAACTGTTGCAGGACAAGTACAAGTCTTGTAGCTGGAGTATTATATTTTGAAAAATTTAAACCACGCTAATGCGTGGTTTTTTGTTTTTATAATAAAAGACCTTCATCAAAATATAGAGTATTACCTGCCCGTCAAAAAGGTAAATAGGTTTTAAAAAAAGTTAGCTTTAAGGAACCGTAATTTTTAATTTCAAAACACCTCCATAGATACATAAAAGTATCTTTCCACTTTTAATCTACAGTATTAATATCGAACTTTACGTTAAAGCCTGCAACGAGATAAAATGGATTCAGTAGAAGAAAAACTAAAGGAACGGGTCAAGGAGCTTACCTGTCTATACGAGGTAACTTCAATCATTGTAAACTCGGATTACGACCAATTGGAAGCATCTCTAGAGGCCATAGCCTATTGCTTAAAAAGGGGATGGCAATTTGTAGAGGATACCGAGGCCCACCTATCCGTAAACGGCTATGAGGCACAGACAGAAGATTATAATACCGACAGTGTAAGCCTGACATCGGAAATCAAGGTCTTCAATACCGTAGAAGGCCGTATTACCGTTGGATACCCTTTGGAAAAATATACCCTTGAAGATTTTTTGGAAGAGGAACAGACCTTGTTGGACAATGTAAGTTTGGCCGTGGGGAACCTCATGGAACGCAGACAGATACGGGACAATGAGCTCGCCACGAAAAAACAGATGGAACGTGCAGACCGCCTGCACATACTTGGCGAAATCACCGCTGGCATAGCACACGAGCTCAATACACCTTTGGCCAACATCTTGGGATTTGCAGAATTGTTGAAGGAAAAGGTCAAGAACGAGAATAATGTCCGCGACCTTCAAAAGATTATGGACAATGCCATATTCAGTCGTGAAATCGTTAAAAAGTTGATGTTCTTCGCCTGCGAGATGCCCCGGGAGATGGAAGTGGTGGAGTTGGTTCCCACTGTGGAAAATGTACTGAAATTGCTCAAGCCACAATTTCGGGCAAAGAATATTGCCCTTAACACATCCTTTGATAAAAAAGACTTACAGTTAAGAGCCGATACCGTACAACTCACACAAGTTTTGTTCAACCTTATCATGAACGCTGCCTTTTATTCTCCAGAGGGAGGAAACATAAACGTTCAAATAACCGACGAGGGCAAAAGCCTAAGCATACGGATTTCTGATGAGGGAGAGGGTATCCCGTCAGAGAATTTTGATAAGGTCTTCGAACCTTTCTTCACCACAAAGCCCGTTGGAGAAGGCTCTGGTCTTGGTCTGAGTGTCGTACATGGCATCATCAAGAACCATAAGGGAAACATTTCACATGAACCGAACCTGCCCAAAGGAACTGTTTTTAAAGTTGATTTTCCTAAATTGTGAACATGGGCTTACGAAAGGAAAACATACTCATCGTAGATGACGACATCGATATCCTCGAACTCTTGCAACGGCATTTGAAGTCGATGGACTATCATACCTATAAGGCGATTTCGGTCAAGGAAGCACTTTTCATATTAAAGGATACCCAAATCGATTTGTTGATTACCGACATACAAATGCCGGAGGTGGACGGTCTTCAGTTATTGAAATATACTAACGAGCATTATCCTGAAGTGCCCAAACTGGTCGTTACGGGGTATCCTTCTGTCGATGGTGCATTGGATGTTATCAAGTCTGGTGCCATGGACTATCTGACCAAGCCCTTCACCAAAGGAGAGCTAAAGGACAGTATCGCCAAGGCCTTTTCTCATCGACCAAAAAAGGAAGTTGCAAGACCTGAAACCAAAAATCCCAACAATACCAGCTATGCTGACATGGTGGGGGAATCCGAGGCGTTCCATAAGGTTACCAACATCATTGAGCGGGTGAAGGACAATAAGGCCACGGTGCTTGTTAAGGGCGAAAGTGGAACGGGCAAGGAACTCGTAGCCCGTGCCATCCACTATTCAGGCAAATATTCCCGCGCGCCCTTTATTGCGGTGAACTGTGGTGCGATACCTGAAAATTTGCAAGAGGCCGAACTGTTCGGTTATACAAAAGGAGCCTTTACGGGGGCGAACGAAAACCGAAACGGGTTTTTTCAGGCCGCGCAAGGGGGAACATTGTTCTTGGATGAAATCGGTACGGCTTCCTTGGCCGCTCAAACGAAACTACTTCGAGCCTTGCAGGAAAAAGAAATTACGAAAGTTGGTTCCCAAAAGACCGAAAAAGTGGATATCCGAATTATAGCGGCGACCAATGCAGATTTGTTGGAAGACATTAAGAACAAGAATTTTAGGGAAGACCTTTATTACCGTTTAACCGTTGTCGAAATCAACGTGCCCCCTTTGCGAGAGCGTAAATCCGATATTCCGTTATTGGTGCAAAAATTCCTTCGCAAGTACGGTGTAGAATATAAAGACCGTTTGTTACGCATTGCACCGGAAGCGGTACAAGTGTTGGAACGTTATCATTGGCCGGGCAATATTCGGGAACTAGAAAACATTGTGCAACGTGCCGTCATCATGTCCGATGGCATTATCGGGGTCGAAGACCTTCCCGATTTCCTTAAATTCCATATTGATTTTCCCGATAAAGGTTTCATTCCACTTCGGGAAATGGAAAAGGAATATGTGCAACGGGTGCTGAACCACACCCATGGCAACAAGACCAAAGCGGCCGAGATACTTCAAATAGACCGCAAGACTTTACGGGATAAACTGGATTAATATGTGGGGAGTAATTCCCCAACTGAGGAATATTTCCCCACTCTTTAATAAAATTTATTTCCAGTTATATTTTTTTTTAAACTGATATTCAGTTAGTTATGATTTTTGGCGCACACTAGTCTTTTTATGGGTACACCATTTGCCATATAGATGGTAAATAATTTGTTAACCCTTAAATAGAATAGTTATGATAAAATATGCAATTGCCCTACTGTTTTCAATTAGTATGTTAAACGCTCAGGTGAATACGGAGCAAACGACCACGGATGTAAAGGTCGGTGATGTTTTCGAGATCGGGAAACCGGAATCGAACAAATACAAGCACATCGAATTTCCAAGAGCGAATTTTATTATCAAAAGAGGTGGTATCGCCAATTACAAGAGAGTAGAAGGCGAAACCGTTGTAGTGAAGTCCGTAAAGGAGAAAAAGGACGGTACCTTAGAAATTCAGATAAAGCGCAAGGACGGAGGCCGTTTCTTCGGTAGTCACCCTGTAGTTTCAGCTGACATCAATGAAGCTTTGAACTCCGGTGAGCTGTTGGCCAAATAGGAATATTGGTTGGTTGATTAAATCCGCCTGATCGGGAAACCTTTTCAAGCACACCCATCAGGTGGATTTACCCCCTTTTAAATACTAAAACCCATGATTATGTTCACGAAACTCCCAATACCCCAAAGAATAAAGGTAGGTCTTATCCTAGGAATAGCATTCTTATTGGTGTTCGGCTCGAACCAATTAGACAGACGGCATTTTGACACCGTTCAAAATACGGTAAACTCGGTATACAAGGACAGGGTTGTGGTACAGGATTTTATATACCAATTGAACAAGATATTTTACCATAAGGAATTGTTATTGGCACAAAATCAAAACATAAGGCACGATCAAGGACAAAAACAACAGATAAAACATATTCTGGAAGATTTCAGGGCAACGGAACTCACCTCAAAAGAATTAGGCCTTTTATTGGAGTTGAACGACTCTTTTGCTTCTCTAATGGAAATCGAACAGGCTGAAAATAAAAGAACAACTAATGAAAACCATTTATTGGCGGTCAATAAACTGAATGAAATACAGAACAAATTGGACGGTCTGGCAGAGATCCAACTCAACGAGAGCGAACAATTGACCCAATTATCTAATAAGTCATTGGACATGAACAGCCTGATGTCAAAACTTGAAATCAGCTTTTTAATAATCATAGGAATATTGATGTTGGCCTTAATCTACGCACCTGATAGCGATACCGAAACCAATATCGCCGAATAAATTATATAACATCAACTCTTAAAAGTATAAAATTATGAACTGTGAAGGTTTGGTAATCGAGAAAAAAGAATACGTTTTATTAAAACGCTCGGTCAATCTATCAAATTTTTACAAGGACAGAACATTTCGAGATATTTTAGAGAAATTGTCCCATATACTGCAAAATGCCCGTGTATGCTCAGAAGATGAAATGCCCAAGAATGTTGTCCGTCTAAATTCTATAGTTACTATTGTTTCAAATGACTTGGGTCCTGAAATCTTTCAATTGGTATTGCCTTCGGATATAACTTCCGAAGATTCTAGAATCTCATTATGTACCCCAGAAGGCCTATCTATGATCGGCCGAAAGGAAGGGGACAAAATCGATTTAAGCTTTTCTTCTGAAAAAATATCCTACTTAATAATGAAGGTAGAACAACAAAAGAAAAATATTAGTTTGGACATGGTTCTGTAAAACGGCCGTTTTAAAAAAATACTTTTATAAATGGTTGAGCAAGTCTCTAAAGTGCCCCGTTTCCAGTCTTTTTCGATAGTTTTATTAAATAACCGTTTATAGAGCCAAATTATACAATTTCTTTAGAGGTTATTAAGGGTTAAGAATTAATAGACTGTGCCAAAAACTAAAAAAGGAGTTGATATCAGTCTCTTTTTTTTTCAAAAAAACGATGTAATAAATCCGAAGCTTCTCGCTCTAAAAGACCACCAGTTATTATAGTTTTTGGATGAAGCTGGGCTCCCATAACTCCGCAACCACGTCGTGAATCCGGAGCTGCGAAGACGATTTTACTTATCTGACTCCAATAAAGTGCCCCCGCACACATCTGGCAAGGTTCCAAGGTAACGTAGAGCGTGCAATCCTTTAAATATTTACCGCCTAAAAAATTGGCCGCAGCTGTAATGGCCTGCATTTCTGCATGTGCAGTTACATCGTTTAGTTGCTCCGTTAAATTATGGGCTCTAGCTATAATCCTATCTTTAACAACAATGACAGCACCCACGGGGATCTCTCCCTTCTTAAATGCGCATTCTGCCTCTTGAAGAGCTTTTTTCATAAAATAGGTATCATCGAAAGGAAGTATCATAGTTTCAAAAATACAATATTGCCTAAGTTAAGAAGTAGGATGAAAAACAATTGTTTTACTTTTCAAAAGAAGTATTTTTGTTACTTATACATTTTTAGTGAGCAGTCTTTTAGACCATATCAATTTACCCGCAGACCTTAAAAAGCTTAGTGAGAAGCAACTACCAAAACTTGCTCAAGAACTTAGGGAGTTTATAATTGATGTAGTAGCTACCAAAGAAGGACATTTGGGGGCTAGCCTTGGTGTTGTAGAACTTACAATCGCCTTGCATTATGTATTTAATACACCCGTTGACAAACTCATCTGGGATGTAGGACACCAAGCATATGGCCACAAGATACTAACCGGAAGAAAAGCCATTTTTGAAACCAATAGGCAATTAAAAGGTATCAGTGGTTTTCCCAAAAGGGAAGAAAGTGAATATGACGTGTTTGGAACAGGCCATAGCTCTACTTCCATTTCGGCTATTTTGGGAATGGCCATTTCAGCTCAACAGAAAGGGGACAACCTTAGGCAACATATAGCAATCATTGGCGATGCCTCAATAGCCAGTGGAATGGCCTTTGAGGGTCTTAATCACTTAGGGGTCACTAAAGCCAATGTTTTGGTCGTTTTAAACGATAATGCCATAGGAATTGACCCTAGTGTGGGTGCCTTAAAAAAATACCTGACCAACGTAAAAGAAGGCAAAGCTAAAGATGAGAATATCTTTGAATGTTTAAACCTAAACTATACGGGACCAATATATGGCCATGATCCATATAAGCTCATAAGTGAGCTAGAAAGGTTAAAATCTGTCCCTGGGCCTAAATTACTTCACATAATTACTAAAAAAGGCAAAGGGCTTCAAAAAGCAGAAGAAAATCAAGTTACCTACCATGCTCCTGGTAAATTTGACAGGATAACAGGAGAGTTAGCAAGAAGTTCTTCAAAAAATCTACCACTCAAGTACCAAGATGTATTTGGAAAAACCATCGTAGAACTTGCTCGTATAAACAATAAAATCATAGGTATTACACCCGCAATGCCTACCGGTAGTTCATTGAAATACATGATGGAAGAACTTCCAGACCGTGCTTTTGACGTTGGTATAGCAGAACAACATGCCGTAACTTTAGCGGCTGGAATGGCTGCGGATGGCTTAGTGCCCTTTTGCAATATCTATTCAACTTTTTTACAACGCGCCTACGACCAGGTAATTCATGATGTGGCATTACAGAATCTTCCTGTTATATTTTGCATGGACAGGGCAGGTCTCGTGGGACAGGATGGTCCAACACATCATGGTGTTTTTGACATTGCTTTCTTACGTTGTATTCCCAACCTCATCCTTTTTTCTCCAAGAAATGAAATTGCACTAAGGAATATCATGTATACTGCACAATTGGGACTTGAACATCCTATTGCTATCCGATATCCGAGAGGTAGGGGCAAACTACTGGATTGGGAAAAACCAATGTATAAATTAGAGATAGGCAAGTCCGTAGAGCTTAAAAAAGGTAATAAAATAGCAATTTTAAGTCACGGCCCGATTGGTAATCTCATAGAAGATATTTTAAAGGAGTTAAATGACAATCCAAAAATTGGGCACTATGACTTTCCTTTTGTAAAGCCATTAGATGAAAAAATGTTGAATTTGATATTTGAAAACTATACCCATTTGTTAACCTTGGAGGATGGTGCCGTCAAAGGCGGATTTGGTAGTACTATTCTTGAATTCGCCAATTCTATTAAAGTATTTAAAAATATCAAAATATTTGGGATTCCAGATGAGTTCATAACTCATGGTCAATTAGATGAACTATATAAAATAACTAATTTAGACAAGGAATCTATCAAAGATTATATACGTCAAATTTTATGAGGATCTTTATTTCATTTTATAAGGCATTGTGTTTTTGCATCTTGTTTATCGCCTCTTCCTTCCTATGCGCACAAGATAGTATTCCCGAACCTATTGTTCCGGATACCACGGTTATAGATACTATTGTCATCCGAAAAACTCAGGACAAAATAAAGCATATCCCCAGAGGTGTTAATCTCACTAATCCAGTAATTTCCTTTAAGAAAACAAAACCTTTAAGGGACCGGTATAAACGATTTAGGGTTCCCTCTTTTTGGCAAAAGGAAAATCAGTTGGGTATTAATGTCAGCGAGACTGCCTTTGTAAACTGGAATGCGGGTGGAGATAATGCGATTAGTGGCCTAGGGTTCCTTACATTTTTGCGTAACTACAAATTTCGATATTTTCAGTGGGATAACAATCTCGAATTAAGGTATGGTTTGAATGCACAGGAAGGTCGAAAAATAAGAAAAACCGAGGATGTAATACGAATGAACTCCAACCTGGGCTACCGCAGGGATACGATAAGTAATTGGTATTACTCTGTGCAGTTGAACTTTAACACCCAATTTTCGAACGGTTTTAAATATCCGGACAGAACCACGCCAATATCCCGTTTTATGGCTCCTGGATATTTATTTCTTGGAGCTGGAACATCCTATATAAGCAGAGATCAAAAGTTTAACCTTTACCTTTCCCCACTGACCCAAAAATCTACCTTTGTTCTAGATCAGAGATTAGCGGACAGGGGGGCCTTTGGGGTGGAGAAAGCGGTTTTAGACGCTGACGGAAATGTTATAACCCCAGGAGAAAACCATCTTTTGGAACTTGGGTTTCTAATTACACATAATTGGAATCTTAACATAGCCAAAAACATAGATTTAAGAAGTAGGCTAAACCTGTATACGGATTACCTCTCCAGTTTTGGAAATATAGACGTTGATTGGGAGTTGAATATTAAAATGCGGGTTAATAAGTATATTTTAACCACTATAGGAACGCATCTTATCTATGATGACGATATCCTATTTGACGAAGTAAAAAATGCCAACGGCATCGTTACCGACCCAGGTGAGCCAAGACTCCAGTTCAAACAGGTTCTTGGTGTAGGTGTTGCTTACGATTTTTAAAGTTGTTTTCCTTTAATTTTATTGTGCATATGGACTGCGGAACTATCGGATAAACTTGCAACATAACAGCACGTATTCAACAAAATTTCATAGAGCGGAATATCTGTTTTTTGATAAAAATCGGGAAGGGTCTTTAATATTAAGCTATGATAATTGGAAGCTTTTTCATCTTTAGTCTTAACAAGTGCCTCAACATAAACATCTAGAATATCCGAGATGATCTTATAACCGGCAATTTCCTTTTCTATAACCTCTTGGCATTGGTAGATATTTTGAATACTTAAACTTATAATGTCACTAATTTGCGCATCATATTTACTTTTATCCATTAGGGAGACGTTAAATTCACCTTGGAGTATTTCTTCCTCATTTTCCATAAAGATAGTTACGGCATCTTGTATTAGAGTGTTGATGGCCAATGCTCTCAAATAACTAAGCCGGTCTTCTTTATATTCTAGCGAATGATATTTTTTAGTATTTATGGTATTCTTAACGAGCTTAATGAGGTACTCCAAAGCATAATCCTCAGAAATAAGACCTAGGTTTATACCATCTTCGAAATCTATTATAGTGTAACAGATATCATCTGCAGCTTCCACTAAAAATGTCAGCGGATGTCTTGAAAAAGAGATGGATTCTCCTTTTCTAGTCTGTAAAAGGCCTAAGTCTTTTGCCACTTCCGTGAAAGCCCATTTTTCAGATTGAAAAAATCCGAATTTTTTATCGGCAATATGCTTAGTTGGTTTTTTAGGCAGTGATTCCTTGGGGTACTTCATAAAAGAACCCAATGTGGCGTTACTCAACCGAAGACCACCTGAAACCCCAGCTCTGTCTTGAGTCATTAATTTAAAACCATTTGCATTACCTTCAAAATCTATAATATCTTGATATTCCTTAGTAGAAAGCTGACTCTTAAAAACCTTTCCGTTTCCTGTTCTAAAATATTCTCCAATAGACTTTTCTCCGCTATGCCCAAAAGGTGGATTCCCTATATCATGCGCTAGGGACGCGGCTGCAACAATAGCTCCAAAATCATTGAATTTGTACCCATGGATTTCGCTTAAATAGGGATGTTTTTCTAGAATTTTTTTCCCTGCCAACCTTCCCAAACTTCTACCTACAACAGAAACCTCTAAACTATGGGTTAGACGAGTATGGACAAAATCTGTTTTAGAAAGTGGTATTACCTGCGTCTTATCCTGTAGGCTTCTGAATGCGGAAGAAAAGATAATACGATCATAATCTACATCAAAACCTAAGCGTGTTTCGTCTTGCTCGTTTCGTAGTCTCTTATTTGTATCCCCTTTTCTTCTCAGCGAAAGTAATTGCTCCCAGTTCATTGTAACTAATTAATTAGCGCAAGATACATTTTCTTGCTTTTCCAATAATCCTCTAAAGCAACACCAAAATAAAAACCCGACCTATTCTTAACCTTTAAGAAATACATAAATAACCTGGGATTAACCTTAACTTAACCTTTCATTGGTTTATTTGCACTGCAAATAAAACGCACGATGAGAAAAGCATTATCCTTTTTATTGTTATTATTAGTTTCATTTTCTTACGCACAGCGTAATGGTGCTGTAGGCGGGAAAATTTTAGATGGTGAAATGTTCAACGAACCACTGCCAATGGCTACGGTAGGTTTAAAAAACACTGATTGGTCTACTCAAACGAATTTCAACGGTAATTTTGAAATGACAGACGTAGCTCCTGGGAAATATGTTCTTGAGATTCGTTTTCTGGGTTATGACGACATAACTATGCCAGTTGAGATCAAAGCAGATGAAAAAACTGAAATTTATCAGTCTATAAAGGCAAACAGCCTTCCTGCAATGCCAATTTCCGAAACTACGGAGAATGAAGTTGCAGCTTTACCGACTCCAGCATTTGAGCAAGAAAAAATCAAGAAGTAGTTATTCGACATCCTAACTTATATCTATCTCTTTTCAAGATTCCAACAAAAGAAGTTATATTTAGAAGGTTTTAGTACGTTCATCCAAGTTCGTTTGCTCATAAAAAATTGACCATTCAGTTTTTTCTATTCCCACTTCATAACCTTTAATTAACCTTGTTAACCAATTATAATACCATTTTTGCTTTTATTTAATTTTTGATGGGAGAAAATATTTATCTGTTCATGATTATCGCTCTGGCTGTTTTGGCTGTAACTGATTTGGTCGTGGGCGTTAGTAACGATGCCGTTAACTTCTTAAACTCTGCTATTGGTTCCAAGGCCATATCCTTTAGAACTATAATGATTGTTGCAAGTGTCGGTATTGCTTTTGGGGCAATTTCATCTAGTGGAATGATGGAGGTAGCAAGAAAGGGTATTTTTAATCCGAGTGAATTTGTCTTTGCGGAAATCATGATAATCTTTATGGCCGTCATGATTACGGACATACTGTTACTAGATTTCTTTAATACACTAGGAATGCCCACTTCAACGACTGTTTCAATCGTTTTTGAGCTTTTAGGCGCAGCAGTTGCCATATCGTTGGTTAAAATTTATTCTGCCGATGGTGGATTTTCCGAGCTTCCAAACTATATTAATACAGATAAAGCCACCGAAATTATTATAGGCATCCTATTATCCGTAGTAATAGCTTTTACCATAGGAGCATTTGTGCAGTTCGTATCACGAATTTTGATTTCTTTTAAGTTTGAAGAGAAACCAAAATGGGTGGGGTCTCTTTTTGGCGGATTGGCCGTTACTGCTATCATATATTTCATTTTGGTGAAAGGCCTTAAGGGAACATCAATTTTAAGTCCTGAAATTATGTATTTCATCGGTACTGAACCAGAACTTTTTATACTTGCCAATATCATCTTTTGGACCGTTCTTTCCTTTATCGTCACCAAGTTTCTAAACTGGAATATTTATACCATCATAATTGTACTCGGCACCTTTGCTTTAGCAATGGCATTTGCTGGTAATGATCTTGTAAATTTTATAGGTGTCCCCCTCGCCGCTTTGGAGTCCTATACCAGTTGGCAAGGTTCGGGCATATCGGCTTTAGAGTTTAATATGCAAGGCCTAACAACAGCTAACCAAGCACCGACATATCTTTTATTGGCTTCAGGAATTATAATGGTGGTTACACTATGGTTTTCATCCAAGGCAAAGAATGTAGTAAAAACCAGCGTTGACCTGTCTAGACAAGATGAGGGCGACGAACGTTTTCAGCCAAACTTTCTATCTAGACAAATTGTAAAATACAGTATAAAGGCATCTGATAATCTTGCGGATATTATTCCCTTGAATATCAGAAAAGTGATAAATAAACAATTTGAGAAACCCTACGTGTACATGCCTAAAAGTCAGATCAAGAATCTTCCTGCTTTTGACTTGGTCAGAGCTTCCGTAAACCTTATGGTCGCCAGTGTGCTTATTTCATTGGCCACTTCCATGAAGTTACCTTTATCAACAACCTACGTCACCTTTATGGTTGCCATGGGAAGTTCTCTTGCGGATCGCGCCTGGGGAGCTGAAAGTGCCGTTTACAGGGTTGCAGGAGTGCTAAACGTTATTGGAGGGTGGTTTTTTACCGCTTTTAGCGCATTCACCGCCGCTGCAATAATTGCTTATATTATTCATCTTGGGGGGGTTGTTGCTATCGTTGTCTTATTACTTGTAGCCTTTATATTGATCGGAAAAAATTATCTTTCCCACTCCAAAAAAATGAAAGAGACAAAGCTGGAAGAAAAACTTCAAAAAGCTGAGAGTAACACCATTATTGGAATTATCGAAGAAAGCGCTTCCAACATTGCTTTGGCCATGAAGAGAGGCAACAAAATATATACGCAAAGCATAGACGGGCTCGCCAAACACGATTTAGAAACTCTTAAAAAGGGTAAAAAAGGCATTACTAAATTGGATAAAGAAGTAGAAGAACTAAGGGACAATATCTTCTATTTTATAAAAAATTTAGATGATTCTAGCGTTGATACAAGTAATTTCTATATTACCGCATTAAGCTATCTTCAGGATATGACACAGTCCCTTGAGTACATTTCCAAAGCTGGTTTTAAGCATGTAAATAACAACCATAAAAAGTTACGTTTCAACCAAATCAAAGACCTTAAGGAGACAGATCAGTACGTTGAAAACTTATTCTCTCAAGTACAGACCATATTTGAATCCAATAATTTTGAGAAGCTCACATCCTTGATAATGGGAAAAGAGGAATTACTTCAAAAAGTGGATCAAAAAATTGCAAAACAAGTTGAAAGAACTAGGGCAGATGAGTCCAGCCCCAAGAATACGGCACTTTACTTTAGTATTCTTTTAGAGACCAAAGATTTGTTGCTGGCAACCATGAACCTTATTGAAACATATGATAAGTATGCGAACACCTAACCGAGCATCATATCTGACCAGTACTATTTTAGTT
>JBARUM010000412.1:0-6203 GCA_049645725.1 Maribacter sp. | reverse complement strand
CCCAAATTGGACATTGGAAAACCACTAGGTATTTGCTCAATAGGACGAGAGTCCAAGTCAAAGCCATAAGCAACTCCTGACACATCGGGTTTTGCCAAAGTTCTGACCTCTTTAAGCATATCCTCCTAGGTAATTCCTGCAGCTCGTTTTATTGTTTCTTCAAAGTTTTCCAATACCAAAATACCCTCTCCTGCTTCTTCTTTTAGAATGTTATCAAGAATAATTTCCTCAGCAATAGGCTTGTATTGTTCAACAAACTTAGAATCCCCTTTTTGGATAGTGACCAATTGTAGGTAATATTTGGGTTAGTAGTATAATGACTCCGATAGCTGTCATGAAACCGGATACTACAGGATATGGAGCGTAACGAATATATTTACCTAGGCCAATAAGGCCTAAACCAATTTGCATTAGTCCTGCCATGAGAAATACAACAAGAATTAGCCGGTAATGCTTTGTTTACACTACCGTCATTGATTGCAATAATACCTGCAATTACGACCATCTTACCACCGTCATTGGTGCGGTAGGACCAGAGATCTGTATATTTGTACTTCCAAAAAGTGCTGCAAAAAAACTTACGAAGATTGCACCGTAAAGACCTGCACCAACCCGCATTCCTGAACTTACGCCAAACGCAAGTGCTAAGGGCAGTGCCATAATGCCCGCTGTTAGGTCACCAAATAAATCTCCTCGAAGATTAGAGAAAAACTCTTTATAAGTATTTATATTGTTACCTTTAAGTAGAAAGATAGAATTTTTTTATAAAGTCACCATTTTTTAATTTAAGAAAGTAACCTTTCCATTTTTGATATCGTAAATGGCACCAACTATT
This sequence comes from Maribacter sp., assembly GCA_049645725.1. Taxonomy (GTDB): domain Bacteria; phylum Bacteroidota; class Bacteroidia; order Flavobacteriales; family Flavobacteriaceae; genus Maribacter. The sequence continues at coordinate 5,368 of JBARUM010000412.1, read as the reverse complement.
TTGATTTCGCCATTATCCTCCATTTCTTTTAAGACCGGACTAAGACTACGCGTATCCTCAATGGTAAGTTCTACATTTTTAGTAACCACAGCGTTTACAAAATCTATATTCTTAGAATTACGCATGCTATTATCGGAAGGCTGGGTTACTGCTCGTACAGCAGGTTTTATTTTGTGCAATAAAATTGTCAGGTTACCCATTTTGGCATCATCACAAGCCCCTTTAACAGCACCACAAGCCGTATGACCTAAAACCACGAACACTTTTGTTCCTGCCAATTTACAAGCAAATTCAACGCTTCCTAGAAGATCTTCGTTTACGATATTTCCAGCAACTCTTGCACTAAAAATATCGCCCACACCTTGGTCAAAAATAAGCTCCGCGGACACTCTAGAATCTATACAGCTCAGTATGGTCGCGAAAGGATACTGCCCGGAGGCAGTATCCTTTACTTGACTCAGTAGATTTCTCTCGTTTTTTTTGTTGGTGACGAATCGTTCATTTCCTTCTTTTAACAACTGTATAGCCATATCTGGGCTTATCGCTGCTTGGGTATCTTTTGTATGTGCTTTCATAATTCTATTGTTTAAACAATATTTTTGTTATTGGATCTCATTACGGGAAAACTGAGTTTATTAATAATCTCATTTATGTCCGATGATATCATTTTTATTTTGTTGGAGTCATTCATATTTCCACGGTTAAAGAAAAGAAGGTTAATCTTATTTCTTTCTAAATAATCGAGTATTTTTTCGATAATACTATCGTTGCGTTCAAAAACGTAATCAACAACATTCTCATGATTGGAATCTATCTTTTCCTTTATCTACTATTAATTGTGCGTATGGCGGTTAATTGATTTTCTTGATGAACAATACCGGAAGGCTTAATTACATGAAATAACGTTATTTCAGCATTCAACATTTTAGCAAAACCTATTGTGTTTTCTAAGACGGAGTCTAAATTTCCTTTAAGATTCGTAAGTATCGTTATTTTATACTTATTATTTTTCATGATATCTTAGCTTAAACTTAAATTAGATTTAGGTTTATTTTCAAAAAAATCAATAAAACTAGATGGATTTTCAACAATCCCCCTTTTAGAAATGAGTTTAATGTCAATATTTCTTTCCCTTGCCTTAAATATAAAATCTTCAAGGATTTCTATAATATCATAATCTAAATATCGTGTATTTAAAACATTCAGTTCCAAATAGGTATCTCTTGGTAGGCTATCCAATTCTTTTAAAATTGCACCCTTGTTAAAGAAAGTTACTTCCTCTGCCAACGTCATCTCAATTTTATGTTTTCCATCACTCTTATCCTTAATATGAAGAAAATGGGAGTTTTGATAGCTTTTTAACAAAATAACGATTATACCCACCACTAGACCTAATCCTATGCCCACTAGAAGATCTGTAAAAACAATTCCTACAACTGTAACTATGAATGGTACAAATTGCTTCCAACCCAAACCATACATCTGCTTAAACAGTTTTGGTTTAGCCAATTTATAGCCAACTATTAACAATACGGCTGCTAAAACGGATAGCGGAATCATATTTAATAAAGTTGGGATTGAAACGACGGAAACCAGAAGTAGGAGGCCATGTATTATAGTCGCTAATTTGGTTTTACCGCCAGATTGAATATTTGCAGAACTTCGTACAATAACCTGGGTTATAGGTAAGCCTCCTATAAGACCAGAAATAACATTTCCCGTTCCTTGTGCCAACAACTCCCTATTCGTAGGAGTTACATTTTTTTCAGGATCCAGTTTATCGGTTGCCTCAACACAAAGTAAAGTTTCTAAGCTGGCCACTAGGGCAATAGTAAAGGCGGTTATCCAAATCTGTGGATCGGTAATTACCCCAAAATTGGGAAAACTGAACTGCGCCAAGAAAGAGGCCGCATCTTCTGGAACGGGGACACTTACTAAATGGGATTTTGCTATGGAAAAAGTTTCATTGGCTTTTGTTGAAACAAAAAATACAATTCCTAAAACTACCGCCACTAAAGGTCCTTGTACAATCGTAAAGAACTTGGCTTTTTTTGCTAATATATTGTCCCAAATCAAAATGACTATCAATCCTACAAAACCAATAACCAGTGAACCAAGGATAAGGTTATCCAATACATGATAAATAGCTGAAAACGTATTTTCACCCGAAGGTTCAAAAAAACTATCCGCTCCTTCCGGTTCTGAATCATAACCAAAGAAATGAGGTATTTGCTTTAAAATGATAATAATACCTATTCCAGTAAGCATTCCTTTAATAACAGAAGAAGGAAAATAATATCCGATTACCCCAGCTTTTAAAATGCCAAAAACGATTTGAATAACACCTCCCAATACAACAGCAACTAGAAAATTTTGATAACCTCCTAATGCTCCAATAGCAGTTAGAACAATAGCAGCTAGACCTGCCGCAGGACCGCTAACTCCAATTTTAGAGCCACTTAAGGCACCCACAACGACACCTCCAATAATACCGGAAATTACACCTGAAAATAAAGGCGCCCCACTGGCCAAGGCAATTCCTAAACATAGTGGTAAAGCAACAAAAAACACCACGATACTCGCCGGCAAATCATTTTTTAAATATTTGAACATATCAAAAAGTTTTTATCCTCAAATTTTTGAAGACGGGTTAGTCAATTAAAAGGGATGAATAAAACACTATCCGATATATTCGGGTGGGGGCAGAAAAATCTCTAGTGTGTTGCAGAAGTAAGATGCTATATGGGCACTGGTGTAATATTGTAAAGGTTTTTCATAAAGAAGTATATTTGTGACCCATGTGTAAGAGAAAACACCATTTTTGTTGAGTTCTTTTTTCTCTTCTTTTTTGTTTTCCTCTTCGTTAAAATCCATAACAAAAGAACTATCGTTTTCCAATTCTATCAACGTAACTAGCGTGGGCACTAAAATGGCCCCTGTTAGTAAAAAGGATAACAAGATAGTTAAGGCAGATTTCAAAATGCTGTTCTTATTGATAAAAGTAAATATAAAAGTAATACTATTGGAAAGCTGTTAAATTTCCTTTAAAAATCCTTTAACAGTTTTATATCGGAAGAGGATATCCAACCCGTTTTGCCATCAGGTATTCTTATTTTTTTCCAAGCGTTTAATCCGTCAAGCACGTTGACCTTTGTGCCCGCATGAAGCACGAAAACTTCATTGCTTTGGGCGTTGGGTTCAGCTTTAATACCAATTTCATCAGCAAATACTATGGCTGGTTGATCTTGATTAAAATCATTATATTGAACAAAAGCAAATACTATGTTTATTATAGCAATAAAAAGTGAAGCAATACTTCCTATAAACGCCCATCTTTTTCGTGAAGAATATTGAAAGTAATAAAAAAGAATATACAGTATCACAAACAGAAATATAAAACCAATTCCTACGTAAGCCCATTGATCAAATGAAAGCTTATTTGTCACCATTTTATAAATTTTTGATAATCCTGTTTCTGGCATCGTTTCAATTGCATCCAGGGTCATATTTTGAGCATAACCCAAATTGTTAAGAATCTCAGGATCCTTAGGTCTTAACAGCAACGCTTTTTCATAAAAATAGATGCTTGAGGCAATTTCATTGAGTTTGTAATGTGAATTACCAAGATTAAAATATAAAGCTGCGGAGTGTTGGCCATTTTCGAGTATTGAATTATAAAACTCGATGGCCTTCTCATAATCTCCATCATTATATGCGTCGGTAGCCTGGGTAAAAAGACCCTCGCTTTGTCCCTTAACATAAAGACACATAAATAAAATCAATACGGTAATTACGTTTTTCACTTTTCTATAATTGTTTGTCCATTAAAGAAATTACTTCACTGGCCTTATCGTAATCATTTTGCATTTGTACTTGTGAAAATGGACTATATCTTGCCGCTTCACAATTTGTAAGTAGCTCTAAGAAACCTTCTATGGTAGTTTCCTTAACTTGCTTTTTATGGAGCAATTCTGAAATTTTATCCTTGCTAAATTCCGAGGTCTCTATTTTAAGCTTGGCCTTGAGATAATTATGCAGCGCTTTTTCCAACGCCACATAGAAAGAAACTTTGTTTCCTAATTCTTTCTTGGCTTTGGAAAGATATCTTCGCGCCAACCTATTGGCTCTTTTTACTTTATTACCAATCACATCACTAGCTATTTCTTCTCTCTTTTTTCTAAATAAGATTGCTATTGGAATTAAAAGCAAGGGTCCGAACAACAACATATAAAAGAGGTTAGAACCTAGAAAATAGTTAGTTCCAATAGTTTTTAGATTTGGTTCAAGTTTAATAAAATTGAACTGGTTCCCACTTGCAATTACACTTTGTTTGTTCCCAGAGGATATAGGATTAGCGGCAGAACTTCCACTAGTTGGGCCTTCTAAAACGTTAACAATAATCTCATTAGAGGTTAGTGTGTTATATTTTTCTGTTTTTGGATTAAAATAGCTGAAAGAGATCGGCTGTATGGGATATTTACCTCTGTAGGCCGGTACAATGGTGTAATCGTTGGAGACCTTTCCCTGCATGCCGGCTAAGGTTGTGCGAACACCTTCATTAAATTCTGGCTCATATACTTCAAGTGAGCTGGGTAAAACCGGCTCTGGAAGTTTAAACAACTTAAGATTTCGTTTGCCGCTTACCTCCACAGTAGCTCTTAAAGATTCAGAGGCGTTAAGACTGGTTTTACTGGTAGTGACTGTAAAATCAAAATCACCCACCGCACCGTTAAAATCAGCGGGTTGATTTTTTAGAGGAAGTGCTTTTACGTTAATCGTTCTTTTTCCGGCGGAAACCGTTTTGTTGGTCTGCGCATATACCCTGCCGCCAAAGAAATCCCTTTTATTAGTGGGAACATCAACGGTTACATCTAAAGAAAGCGGTTCTATGTCTAACTTACCTGATTTTTGTGGGTATAAAACCACTCTTTTCAGCACCACATAGCGATAGGGTTTTCCTTTGTAAGTTCCATTTTGGGCATTTAAAGCCGATACCTTTATGTCCTGGCTCCAGAAGTTATTATATTTAGGATTGTCCAATGGTTGATAGTTGGATACACTAATGGCCGGACTCACATATAGTTTATAAACCACGCTAATGGCCTCATTCATATAAGGGCCTGTATTGGAGACCTCTGCAACCAAGTGAAGATTTTCGTCCGCGACATCATCGGCAGTCATCTGATCACTTGGCTTATCTACCGCGGCAGTAACTTCTACATCTTGGGGTAAGGACTTGTACGTATTTCCACCAATGACAATTGAAGACTGCTTTATGGTAAACTTTCCTTTTGCTGAAGGAGCCAAAGTATAGGAATAGGTTTTAGAATAACTACGTACTCCGTTTATCCACGATGAACTAATAGAT
>JBARUM010000411.1:0-13465 GCA_049645725.1 Maribacter sp. | reverse complement strand
CGATGATACTCTCATCAATTTTATTCTCGAGGGTTACTTCGTTACCAGTTAAAGAGGTGACCTGTTTTAAAACTTTTTTCTCCAATGCAGCGTTCATGGGAACGGCGGTTGTAACATAGGCTACATCTTTACCTTTTAGTTGTTCATTAAGAATGATGAACTTTAGCGCCACTTCATTTAAGGTTGAAATTCTTTTATTGTCAACCAACATACCTATCAATCCTTCAGAAATAGTGTGATTCCCTTTAAAAACCTTGCCTAAAACCTCTTTTTTTGATTTGCCTGGAATTACTGGGCTCACCAACATATCCTTTAGCTCCTTGCTATCCGATATAGTAGACACGATAGAACGCATGTCTTTCTCTACCGCAGCAGTAGCTTTGCTCTCCATTGCCAGGTCTAAAATGGCTTTGGCATATCGTATGGCAGCTCTAGATTCACTCATGCTTTTAGTTCAATTTTATATCGCCCAACATATCGTCCACCAATTTCAATTGCTTATCACTGTTGGATAGTTGCTCTTTAATGATTTTCTCGGCGATATTTACGGATAGCTCTGCAACCTGACTCTTAATATCCGCCACGGCAGCCTTCTTCTCACTTTCAATGGTCGCTTGCGCCTGTTTTACCATTTTATCTCCTTCAATCTTGGCCTGTTCCTTAGCTTCGGAAACAATTTTATCTTTCAGTTCCCTGGCTTCCTTTAACAAACCATCTCGTTCGGCTCTGGCTTCCTTAAGGATTCTCTCGTTATCAGCTTGAAGGTTTTGCATTTCCTTTTTTGCCTCTTCGGCAGATGCCAAAGCACTTTTTATAGACTCTTCTCTATCGCTAACCGCTCCTAGAATTGGTTTCCAAGCGAATTTTCTTAAAATAATTAATAAGAACAAAAAGGTGATTGCCGTCCAAAAGACTAAACCAAAACCTGGGGTTACAAATTGACTACTATCCATTTCTATGATTTTTTTAAACATCATTAAAATTAGGGCGTAACCAACCGTTACGCCCCAATCTTTTTACTTTAAGAATGATACAACCACTGCAAATAAAGCTACTGCCTCAACGAAGGCAGCTAGAATTAAAGCTGAGGACTGAATCTTTCCATGCATTTCTGGTTGACGTGCCATTGCTTCCATGGCTCTTCCACCAATGTTACCAATACCTACGCCAGCTCCAATTGCTGCCAAACCTGCTCCAATCGCTGCGATTGATCCATAATCGGCCGCTGCTGCAACTTCTTGTACTAATGCTAGACTCATAGTTCTAAAATATTTAAATTAATTAATGATGCTCTTCTTCAGTTGCCATCCCAAAATAAAGGGCGGACAATACGGTAAATATATAAGCCTGTATGGCTGTAACAATTATTTCTATAATTCCTATAAAAAGTGAAAACACAACCGAAACCGGTGCTATTGCGACGGACTTAAATATGAAAATCAATGACATTAAAGCCAAAACAATAATATGCCCTGCGGTGATATTCGCGAACAAACGAATCATTAGCGAAATAGGTTTTACGAACATTCCAATAATTTCTATTGGTGCCAAAAATATTTTCATAGGAACAGGAACTCCTGGCATCCAAAAGATATGCTTCCAGTAATTCTTATTCCCGCTAAAGGTTGTTATTATAAATGTGAAAACCGCTAACGTAAAAGTAAATGCTATGTTTCCACTTAAGTTAGCACCATTTAAAATTGGTATTAACCCGAAAATATTATTAATCCAAATGAAAAAGAAAATAGTCAATAAATAGGGCATGTATTTTTTATACTTGTGCTCCCCTATCATTGGTATTCCTATCTCGTCTCTTACAAAAACTACTAGTGGCTCCACAAAACCAGCTATTCCAGTAGGAACATTGTTTTCTGATTTCCTATATCTTCTAGCCGCTGCCATAAATATGAGGAGTAAAACCAATACAGAAATCCACATCATAAAGACGTTCCTCGTAATAGAAATATCCGTAGGCGTTGAAGCGTTAGTAGGATGTCCTTCATTATCAAATTGGACTGTAGTGGCATCATTGTCTAATTGATATATTTTTTCGTGAAGCTTTACGAATTTTCCTCCATTGGCATTGACAACAGTTTTTCCTGAGTCATCGTGATGAAATTCACTGGACATAAATGTTGTCAACCCATTATCAGTCCAAAGTATAACCGGCAAAGGAATGGAAATTGGATGATCGTTCCAATCAATAATATGAAATTCATGGGCATCCAGAACGTGATGGATAATCATGTTTTGAGGATTAAATTCTTCCTCAGCGTGCTCAACTTCATGCACTAATTCCGCTACCTCATCTTCTTGAGAAGAAACAACCGAACTGGTAAAAAAGGACAAAAGTAGTATAAGTCCTAAAAAAGATGATTTGCAGTGCTTTAACTTCATTCTGAATCAATTAAAAATACGTCTCCTGAAATTCGGTGCAAATGTAAGGACAAATACCGAATTGGCAAACAATATTTCAATCGACTTTGATGCCCATATTTTAATGATTGTTGTAGGTACTTATGAAGCTCTCAAATAACTACTCAGGGAATAAATTTCAAAGCCAAGATAGAAGAAGTAAGGAATGAAAAAATTAAAGACATCTGCTTTGTTACTTTCGATATCCGATAAGAGTAATGGAAGTAAAAAAAGAATAGCCAAAACCATTTTCAAAAGGGTCCCAATCATGAATATATTGAAAACCATTTTTTTTCCATTTGAATATTGATGGTTAATGACAGTAAACATTAATAAAACCGCTACTATGTTGAACACATAGATTTTCCAAAGTGGGAAAAAAGTAACAAAGTTTGAAAAGAAACTATCAAATAAATAAAAATGAGTGCCGCCCAACACTAAGCTGAACAGCACTAATTTAAAGAGAAAAGAACTCTGTTCTTTCCAAAATGTTTTACTCATCTAAGGTTTTTTTGAAGCTGCGTTTACATTTCTTATTACCACAATAACAGATAAAATTACTGCTGAAAAGGCCAAAGAAATTGTGAACCAGTTATTTTCATTGGGGAATTTTTCATCAAGCTTTATGCCAATAAATGTTCCGACTACGATAATTGCCATCATTTGAAAAACGACTCCCGTATACCTAGCATAGGAATTGAGATTTCTTCCCTTACGAGGCTTTTGCTGGCTCATTCTTACCGCTAGAAGTTCCGCTTAAAGAAGATTTAAACCCTCCCGAATTGTGGGAACTGGATCCCAAGGTGCCTCCCTTACCTTTCATTGTGCAGGAAGCATTAAATGTAGCTCCTGGTTCTACTGCTAATTTGGTGACTGATACGGTACCTTCTATTACAGCAGAAGATTTTAATGACAGTAAATCGGAAACCAAAAGTTCGCCATTAAAGCTGCCTTCAATATCTGCATTTACACATTCTACTTTTCCGTGAATATAGCCATCCTTGCCAATGACTACTTTGCCTGAAGTCTTTACATTTCCGTCCAATTTTCCATCTATTCGAAAATCTGCTTCGGAAATAATATCTCCCTTAATTTTAGTGTTCTTCTCAATTCTGTTAGGTTGTCCGCCTGTTTCGTTCATAGCTCTAGGTTTTTGTTTGTCTGAAAACATTACTCATGGTTTTGGGGTTAAAAGTGTATCTCTATATTCAGATATATTTTTGTGTACCTGAATAATCTTATAGTTCTCCGATAAAATTACAAAATTCTCATTAGCAACTTTGTAATCCTTATTGTTTTTTAATAGCTCTGCATACCCAAGGGCAAACTCCTTGGATTTAAACCCGTGGACTACTACAAACTGGTTCTCCAAATCATAGATATCCTTAGAAATAATGCTTTTGTAACGTAAATCCTTGATAGATTTTTCCAATATCTCCATCAATTTTAAAGCCTTCTCGTTATTATTCCTTTTAAAAGGAAAAATCACTTTCCAGTTAGATGTTCCCTTAGAATCAGTTTCTGGTGAAAAGTCCTTTAGTTCCAGTTTTGGTAATTGTTCCGCCACCATTTGCTCTGCTTTTTTACCTTCTGGATTATTAGGGTAGGTCAATGCAACATAATTTAAAGCCTCCTTAAAATCATTAAAGCCCTGCAACCTGCCAATGGCATTTGCTTTAAGCATTTCAAACTTTGGCACAATGGGGTCGCCGGTATATCTATTAATATTAGCTTCAGCTCCGGTAATTACTTTTAAAAATTCCTGGTCATTGAATTTCTTGAATAAATCCTCATACCGTTTCTCTGGACTATCAGAATTATTGGTAAGCACTGCTTGAGGATTCAGTAAGATTTCCGCATAACGCGAATCCCCATGATTTGTAATAATGTCCGCTTTCATCGAAGCCATTAAAGGACTACCCTCCTCCTCATATATTTTGAACAGATTATATTTTGATGGGAGGACCAAACGCTCTTCTGGATTAGAAGCCAATACTTTCTCCAACTTCTCCACTGCCAATAGGTTTTCCTTAAATTTCTCCTTATAAATAAGGCCTAATTGGTAATTGGCAAAGTTACGTTCAGTCTTTAAACTGTCTATGGTCGTGATTTCGGTTGGAATTTTGTCCATATAATAGCTCAAAGAAAATTTTTCGTCCTCAGTGGTAGGAACATCGGCTTCATTGCTAGCAGCAATTGGCTCCCCTGTAGCTTCCGAAATATTGGAAATCGCCTTATTGGACCAACGCCAATCATCCGCCAGTTCGCGGTTGCCCCATCTGTTCTTAAAATCATTCTGTCCATAACCTAGACTTGTTAGGTTATAAAAGTAGAACTTACCTTTATTTTCTTTACCTCCTTTACTTTTTGAAAATGCGGCGAAACCAGCCGTTATCTTATCTTTTTCTTTCTTTTGCTCCGCCTCTTGTGCAGCTTTTAAATCTTCAATATGCTTTTTATAAAAGGCAATTTGGTCATCCTTTGGTAGTTCATAAACCGTAATAACACTGTCCGAGTATTGGGCAATATCTTCATATTTGATTACGTCCTGCAGGTTATCCAACTTCTTTTTTATAGACCGATATTTTTTGGTGTTTTCATTTAAATTGGTCAACACACTATCATAGTAGGCCCCAGCAATCTTATACCCATTTTGATCAAAGTTGTATTCAGCCAGATTTTCATAGTTCAAAGCGTTCAATTTGGGTTCGTTTTGGGTAGCCCTAAGAGATTTATTAAAATAGACCAATGCTAAGCTATCTGACCCTTGCTCTAAATGGAACTCCGCCACCTGCCTAAAAATCTTATCTAAAAAGGGTCTATTTTCTCTATTTTCTTCCAAATATGTCAAATACTCCAACATTTCATCCTGATTTTCGGAGGTGATGGCCGTATTCTTTATTTTTTGGATTTCCGCATTGATCATGTAAACACGGGGTGATTTCCTATTTAAATCGATTACCTTATCAAATGCGTAGTTGGCACTATCCTTAAAGCCCAACTGGTTGTATAATTGACCGATAATATAATAATACCGTCCTTTTTCCGGATTTTTCTTAGTATGATAAGATGCTATTTTCAAGTTTTGTAGTGCTGTGTCCGGAACATTTAGGTTAACATAGGCCTGCGCCATCATGGCACGTGCATCTGCATATTCCTGATCATTTAACTGTTCAAGTTTTATAAGGCGTTTTAAATTCTTAATGGCCAGGTCCTCATTCTGCAAACGAATGTTCACCTTTTCGCGCCAAATATTGGCTTCGTTCAACTTATCGCTTTCATAATATTTATTAAGGATATAGTTAAAAGCTTCAAGGGCAGGAATGTAACGTTCATCAAAATAACGCGCTTTTCCCAAGAGCAGAAAAGCTTCGTCCGTTTGTGGATTGCGCTCCACGTCCTTAATATCCATACTGTGCCTTTGAATAGCTTTGGTGGCTTTTTCCTCAGCAATAATAAAATTTGGGTTGTTGTCCTCGGAATCCAGTTTTATTTCTCCGGATACTTCCAACCGTTCAATAGGAAGGATTTCCCAATAATCATCTTGATACGTATCATTGAGCGTGGTCCTGCCTTCCTCAAAGGCAATATTCCCATTGTACAAGGTATTGTACTTGGTGTTTAGGGCATGCCAGTTACGATTAATGAATTTGTCTTTTTTAACCGAGCAGGCATTGAAAAGTAAAATTCCTAAAAGTATTGCAAGAATGTATTTGAGTTGAAGCTTCAAAATTGCGTATCTACTTATGTATGTTTAACTTAAAAACAACCATATTATTATGTATTTCATCGGTAAAAGGTGAATTAATTCATACCTAAAGTGAAAGTATGATACTTGCAGCTAACTAATTTTACCGACCAACCAGTTTGTTCTACATGTTTTTTATCGATTAAATACTGTTACTATTGCACCTTAACGATACTTAACGGTGTAAATCGATATGGAAATGGTTTCAACATATCAGGCTAGAAGTAAAAACCGACTCGCAAGTCGGTTTCGTTTTTTTTACAGATTGGCGCAGACTTGTCAGGTTTTTGAAACCTAACAGTTCTTAATTCTCTTTGGACGGTACTATCCGGCAAAAAAGGTCTCCAGTTCCTTAAGTGTTTCGGTAGAAGTTTGAATGTCCTTCACTACTTCTCCTTTATTAAGCACTACAATACGCTCACAGACTTCGGTTACGTGCATCAAATCATGGCTGGATACCAAAACGGTAACATTATCCTTGGCAGCGAGTTCTTTAATGATGCTCTTTAATCGTATCTGTGTGGTAGGGTCAAGATTTGCAAAAGGTTCATCCAAAATAACAACATGAGGATTTCCTATAAAAGAAGCCACAATGCCGGCTTTCTTTTGATTGCCCTTTGATAAATTGCGTAGATACTTCTTTTGACCTAAAATTTCCCCATGAAAGAAATCTGAGAACTGCAATAGCAGCCCATCTACATCGGCCTTATTGGCTCCTCTAAGATCTCCAATAAAATAGAAGTACTCCTCGGGAGTTAAATAACCTATCAGAAAGGTCTCATCTATAAAGGATGAGGTAAAGGGTTTCCAAGCTTCACTGGTATTGACCTGTACCTCGTTATTGATGATATGACCGGAAGTAGGTTGGATAAGATCTAGCAACAAGCTAAAAAAAGTAGTTTTTCCAGCTCCGTTGTTTCCCACCAAACCAAAGCTCTGTCCCCTAGGGATTTCTAAGTTTTCTATATTCAACACGGTCTGCTTACCGTATTTTTTAGTTAAGTTTTCTGTTTTTATCATAAGGTCTAGTTCAAATTCAAAAGAAGTTTATGCATTTATAAAAAATAATTTTGCCTACCGCCTACTTAAATCAACTATTCTTTTCTTTGAATCCGGCAATCATGCCATATTTCTTTTTCCTATACTGTTCTGTTATTAGGTTCAACAAATAATTTTTCATGGCAAAGCCGATAATACCCAAAACCGAAAGGATAACCACGGCCGCCTCAAAAGAAATGAGGTAGTAAAAAATAGTAAACAGTAAAATAGGAGCTACCAAAACAGGTAACATAATCAAAAACTGGGTGGCGCTGGTTCCTTGCATATTGCCAAAGGGACTCTGATCCAGTTCTATGCGCTTTTTATTGAACGATCCAAAAAATAAAATGACCGGTATATTTACTCCCAAATTATACAAGGCACAAGACAAATTAATGGCCAAAGCTTCCCAACCAAAGTAAACATAGGGTATTGTTAGCAGGAACATCACTACCACACTGACTGAAATAAGCATAGCTTTTGACTCCAAATACTTACGCAAAGGAATGTTCTGCGACATCATCATGGAATAATAACTGCTATCCCAGGCCGGTATAAACTGACCGAAATTACTCAGAAAGATCCCTGTCATAAATACTCCTAAAAAGGCTTTCATAGGCATCATGTCCGCATAGATATCCTGAGTGTAAAATATTAATCCGTAGAATACAAAAAGTAAAGAGATGAATACCTGTGACTTGGTCCTCTTGTTGCGCCATATCATCTTTAAGTCCAGTTGCAGGAAAGTACCTAATTCACCAAAGCGTTTGGTCCAAGCTAAATCCGAGGTATTTGCTTTTTTCGCCATGGTCTTTAAACTGGCATCTAGATAAATCTTATTCCTTAAGAACTTATAATTGGCATAGTAAATAAGAATCGCCAAAGCAATAGGGACTAAAACAGTTACAGGATAGGCGTATAGCGCATGGAAAATAGGTCCAAAAAACGCTTTGATCGAAAAAATCTGGAAATAGTCCAACGCGTATACTGCAATAAGAATACTTACTATCGCAATTAAGGCTTTATCATTTTTGTTGATCAATAGATTAACGTAGTTGCCACAAAGCACAATGGCGAAAATGGCAATTACCCATAAGATTACATTTAAGGCCGGATACCCCTGAAATAATAAAACGATGGCAAAAGGCACGAAAAAGAAGAGTGAAAGTAGATTATAAAAAGATGCCCCCGATCTACCTAGAATATAATGCGCAATTGAACTTTTCTTTACTGGAGTGGTTAAAAATGGCTTTATATCCATTACTGGAAGTTTCTGCATAAAATAGCGCAAGAATAGCTCTATCAAAATCCAATACACCAAATATTGACTTATCATCCACATGGGATTCTGATCCGGAAATATCTCGCGAAGAATAAAATACATTCCTGCACCGCTAACTGCTAGAGTCACCAACATGTAAATCCCAAAAAATATCATTAAAATCTTAATCCCTAGGCTTTTGCCTAGATTAGAGGATCTAAAAAACGACTTCCATTGAAGTCCAAAGAATTTTTTGAACATAAAGGTTGGTTCATGATATTCGGGTAATTGGTATCGCAAGTATAGATTATGTTACAAGGAAGTCATTTTTTTCTAAATGTAATTTTTTATCCCTTTACCAATTCGTAATTTTGCATTCCAATTTAAATACGAACAAATAATGGCAGAGTTCCATGCCTTAACGGTAAAGTCGATAAAAAAATTAACCCCTAGTTCCGTGGCCGTAACTTTTGGTATACCCAAAGATTTGATACAATCATTTTCTTTTGAGGCAGGGCAATATATTACTGTAAAAAAGGAAATTAAAGGTAAAGAACTTAGGAGGGCATATTCTATAAGTTCTTCGCCAAAGAAAGAGGCCATTACCATTGGAATCAAAAAAGTTGATCGTGGTGGGTTTTCAGATTACGCCAATACCAAACTTCAAGTAGGTGATATTCTGGAAGTTATGCCTCCAGAAGGTAGGTTTGTTTTCAAGCCGTCTCAATCTGTGCAAAACGTAGCTGCCGTTGCCGCTGGAAGCGGAATTACGCCGATTATGAGTATTGCAAAAAGCGTTTTGGATGCAAATTCAAAAAATAAGTTTGTGCTCATCTATGGGAACAAATCCTATGAAGAGACCATGTTCTACTCGGATTTGGTGAAACTGGAACTAGATTACACCAATAGGTTTTTTATTTACTTTACCAATAGCCAGACAAGGGAGGAAAAAGCTCTTTTTGGCCGAATTGACACCTCTACTATCAATTATGCGCTTAAGAACAAGCATAAAGATGTTAAGTTTGATGGATATTACCTATGTGGACCAGAAAAAATGATTCTTCTGGTGACCGATACGCTTTTAGACAATGATATTCCCAAGGATAAAATCCATTTTGAGCTTTTTACCACTACTGAAATTAAAGAGGAACTACCGGTCACCGCAGATGGGCAAACCGCTTTGACCGTTGTTGTGGATGACGAGGAATTTCAATTAACTATGGATAAAAGTACCTTGGTGCTAGATGCCGTTTTAAAAGAGAACATTGATGCTCCCTATTCTTGTCAAGGTGGCGTTTGTAGTAGCTGTATCGCCAAAGTAAAAGAAGGAAAGGCAGAGATGGTCAAAAACCAGATTCTAACAGATGGCGAAATAGCCGATGGCTTTATCCTAACCTGCCAAGCCCATCCTTTGACACCTACGTTAACCGTGGATTATGATGACGTGTAGGTTCCCCGACCCCCAGAGGTAAATCGATTGTATTCGAATCTTGATTTTTCGTGGTGGAAGTAATGATAGTTTTTAAATAACTTACCTTGTATTATTCAGATTTAACAGCAATTTCCATTCGATGGCTAGGGGTTTTTTTCCCTTTAGGGAGAGCTAGAGTACGCTGCCCTTTTCAAACTCCCGCGCGGCAGTCTCATAACCAATAGCATAGGCCTTTTCAATCCCCTTGCGGTCAAAAATCCCTATATTTTCCAGAGCTTGCGGTTCAAAAACTAGATGGCATTTTTCTATTTTTTCTCGGTTGATGGCATAAATCATTAATCCAGTAACTCTTCCAGTAAGTTGAAGAGAATTGTTAAGATCCTTTTTTTGAAGTTTGGACACAATGGAAACATTACTTCCAACTACATAATCTACTTTATCCCATAACGGTTCCGAAGGAAAATTATTCATAATACCACCATCCGCATATAGTGTTCCTTTATAGTTAACCGGGCTAAATACAGGTGGTAAAGCAGCGGATGCCAATAGCGGCTTTATCAATTCCCCTTGGGTAATAAATTCTTCCTCCCCCTCTTCCAGGTTGGTGGCCACTACATAAAGCTCTTTTTTTAAAGCTTCAAAACTATCTTCTGGAAAGTAGGCCTTAAAAATATCAACATAGCGCTCTGTATCTATGAGTCCGGGTTTGGCAATCGCAAAGAAATTATATTTAAACAGCGGAGTTTCCTTGAAAAACCGCATCATATCAAGAACAGAATTGCCGTTGGCATAAAGCGCTCCTACCAAAGCCCCAACGCTACTTCCGGAAACTATTTTAGCTTCCAGACCAAACTCCTCCATAGCTTTTATAACTCCAATATGGGCCATTCCCCGTACACCTCCTCCTGAAAGTACGAGACCTATTTTCTTCTGTTTTAGCCCTTCTATATTCATATAACAACAGCTGTGTTTCGGCTCAAAATTACCTTGTCTTTTATTAATACCTTGGAGATATCCGTATTTTTTTAAAACTAATTGGTCTGTAAACTATTTTATAACCTTTTCAAACTATAAAAAAGGCAATAACGTCCTTATATAGTAGTATTTCATCGAAAACATAATTTTCAGGAAAGGCCAAAGAAAGACAAAAACAGACTGATCAGCCGGTTTTCTAAAAAATTTATCTCAAACCCCTGTAATGAACTTTATAAACTTTCGACCAAACCTTTGCATAGTAATTGTCGTAAGTTTGTTGTAGAAAACAAAGTTAATTTGAATTTTTCGTATAAAACTGCTGTTTTGGTATTTGCCAATTCTTCTCATGAAGAGTTGCTTCATAAACCCATGCCAAAAAGTGAGCTTTTATTTGACACACTTACCCAAGAAACCCTCAAAAAAGTAAAAAAAACAGGTCTCCCTTATTTTCATCTTTCGGAAAAAGAGCAAAAAGGGAAGTCCTTTGGCGAGCGTTTTACAAATGCTATACAAACAGTATTTGATCAGGGCTTTGAAAATATCATCACTATAGGTAATGATACGCCACAATTACAAACAAGACATTTACTTGAAACCAAAGGTGCTTTAGATGCTGGGCGAACGGTTTTGGGTCCTTCCGTAGATGGAGGTTTCTATTTAATGGGCATCCATAAATCGAATTTTGAACCGGAATCCTTTAAGAATTTACCATGGCAACGTTTTAGTCTTCTGAACCGTATTTCGTTCATTCTTGACCGTTCGGATGCACTTCTTTACAAATTACCAGTTCTTGGTGATATTGATAATATTAAGGATGTTAAAAGATTGATTTCTTTTAGAAAATCAATTTCATCTACCTTATTAAATCTACTTACATTACTTATAGCGTTTGAAAACCGAATTATAGATGGATTCTTTCAAGCAATTTTAAACATTTTTCTTCAGCGGCCTTTTAATAAAGGATCCCCCTTACTGCTTCATTCTTAGTTTTTATTGAAAAGGATTGCGCACAGCAATCCATACCATTAACTCATTCAATACTATTAAATGAAGTATTTATTATTGGCAATGACGCTGTTCATAGCTACTATTACATTTGCCCAAGAAAAAATTTCCGGTACGGTCACAGATGCTAACGGAGTTCCTCTACCTTATGTCAACATACAACTATCGGGAACAAATCAAGGAACTATTACAAACGAAGAGGGCAAATACAGCCTAAATATTCCAGTTCTTCAGGGAACACTTAAATTTTCGATTCTAGGATACGAAACACAAACTATTCCCATTAACAATGTTGGCATTCTAGACGCTACCTTATTGGAATCCTCCGAACAACTTAACGAAGTTGTTTTAACGGCTTTGGGACTTAAACGAGAAACCAAAGAATTGGGGTACGTGGTGCAAAGTTTAGATTCCAAAGGAGTAACCGAGGTTAAAGCGGTGAATTTTTTGGATAACCTAGCTGGCAAATTAGCGGGGGTTACAATTAATCAAGGGGCTACGGGTGTAGGGTCTTCCTCCAAAATTACTATTCGTGGAGAAGCCTCATTCTCTAATAACAATCCACTTTTTATCGTAGACGGAGTTCCGATTAATAATAATTCGGTTTTCAATTTTACCAACGAAGCCGCAGCCGGTTTTCAGGAAGTGGATTTTGGAAATGGGGCTATGGAAGTGAATCCAGATGATATTGCAGAAGTTTCGGTCTTAAAAGGCCCAAGTGCCGCTGCATTATATGGTACGCGTGCTGCAAACGGTGTTATTATTATTGAGACCAAAGACGGCTCTAAAAGTACGGGTTTGGGCATTAGTTACAACACCAGTTTCTTTGTGGACAGTGCCTTTCAATTACCCGATTTTCAAAATGAGTACGGACAAGGACAGGCAGGTGTTTTTGAATTTGTAGACGGACTCGGAGGTGGAACCAGTGATAACATTACTTATAGTTGGGGCCCAAGATTGGATGTTGGGAATTTAATCCCACAATTTGATAGTCCTGTTACTCTACCGGACGGAACGGTAGTTCGTGGTGGGGACACTTCAGTTTATAATGGACTTCCGATTACACCTACGGAATTTAATTCTAATCCAAACAACCTTCGCGACTTTTATGAAACAGGAACTACTGCTATTAACAATTTAGCTATTTCTTCAAGTTTTGATAAAGGTAATTTTAGACTTTCATTTACCGATTTACGTAGTGAGAGTATTATCCCAGGGGTAAATTTAGATCGGCAGACCATATCCTCCCGCTTAAACTTTAGCCCAACGGATAAATTACGCATTAGGTCTAGCATAAGTTATGTCAATTCTAAGAGTGACAACAGACCTTCCAATGGTTATGGGTCCGAAAACGTAAATTACTCCCTAGTGGCATGGGGTCCAAGGTCCCTTAATATTGATAATCTGCGGAATTACTGGCAACCGGGCTTAGAGGGGCTTCAACAATACTCGTTTAATTATACCTTTTTTGATAATCCTTATTTTATCCTATTTGAGAATAGAAATTCTTTTAATAGGGATAGAATTTTTGGAAACATTTCCACTTCCTATGAAATTACCGATAATTTAACGGCCACTCTCCGCACAGGAA
>JBARUM010000410.1:0-3807 GCA_049645725.1 Maribacter sp. | reverse complement strand
GCTTACTATGTTCAAAAACCTGTAATATGTTTTTCTGCTTACTCATTGGAGATGCCTAGCAATAATGCAACAGCATTTTCTATATCCTCAATAGGATTAATCAATTCGTACACACTATCAATTTCAGGTTCGTCAATATGGGTAAACTTTGGGAAAATATTTTTCTTTGCCACCTTTTCTTTCACGAATCCAGTACCCAGCACCAAAGCGATTTTTTCGTAGTCGTTGTAGAAATACTCCTGTAATAATGGAATAATATTGTTTTCAAAGACTTTCGAAAGCCCTTCTTTGTCGCCACTTTTTAGTTTAATGAAGTACGAATGACCAATAGCATGGTCTCTATCCAACAAGGCTTCTATGCGCTCGTTTATGCCTTCTAAAACTTCATTTAGATTGAAAAGTTCAAAGGCAATTTCTTCCAACAGTTCCGGCTTTGGCATGAATTCCTTAAAAACAAATCGTCTTCTTAATGCTGTGTCCAGAGCCTCAACACTTCTATCCGCAGTATTCATGGTGCCGATGATGTAAAGGTTCGGGGGAATTCCGAATTTCTTTTTTGAGTAAGGAAGTGTCAATTTAATTTCACTGGTCGCATCCAAACGCTTATCCTCTTCAATCAAAGTAATAAGCTCCCCAAATATTGATGAAACATTTCCTCTGTTGATTTCGTCAATAAAAATCGCATAATTATTCTCCCTATCCTTATCAGCTTTTAAGCATAGGGTTTTGAAGACACCGTCTTTAATTTCAAAATCTAGCAACGAGTTCCCTTCTTCCAGATTGGGTTTTATTCCCTCTATGAAATCTTCATAGCTAAATGATTGATGAAAGGTCACGAACTCATAATTTTTTACAGGTTTATTATCTGTATCACGATAATTACGAAACCTTTTAACTAATTCAACGCCCTAAGGATATAGATTTTCAACAAGTTCGGGAACAGTTCGCCAACGAGAATCCTCTTCCTTCACAAAGAGTGATGGTTCACTCCGTTCTTTTACATTAACATACTCACATTCCGGAACGGTATGGGCTTGTAACCGACTCCAAGCAATTGGCCGAATGTTGGTAGCGTTTGACAATCTTACTTTGGCCTTGATGATATCATGTTCCAATAAATCTGTTATGCTTATTCTGCCTTTATCATAAAGTGCAATTGCAAAGGTTTGCCACCAAGTTAAATCAGCAACAAGATTAGTCAAATGTTGTTCTTTAGATAGAGAGTCTTGGCTTATTGTAAAGAGTTTAAATAAATCATTTTGAAGAGAAAATGTCTTTCCAGTTACGGGAGGCCCGAATAGAATTTGATTTAAAGGAAGAACTCTTTTATCGGGTTTAACTGATTCGGAAGACTTACCCAATCTAAATTTATTTACCTTTTTCAAAATCCTATGAAATTTTTCGTCTGTGACCAAAACCTGCTGACGGCCATGTTTTCTGAATTCTTTGATAATCACTTTGTAATACCTATCCAAAAAACTTGTCAATTTCGAAAAATCATCATCGGTAAGTTCTCCTATTTTTAAATTGTACTTGCTTTCCCCAATCCTTTTTACACCAATCTTTTCGGCTATTGCTTTATAGGCTTCAATCAGAGCTTCGTCCTTTTCCTCATTATGCACAATTTCAAGATAGCAGCTATATCCTTTAACTAGTGGACTAATTGATATACCGACACTTCTAGTTCGATTACTTCCGCCACTGGCATTAATTAACCCTACAAAAGCATACCCATCGTTCCCTTGAAACCAATGGCCGCTCTCAAAGCGTTTTCCGGCAGTTGTGCGTTGTCTTGTTAGAAAATTGAAATCAGGATTGGTTTCCCTATACTTAAGTAGTTTCTCTAAAATGTTTTCGTGGAAGGTCATTTGGAAAGTAGTTGGTTTAAATTCATTAAAGAATTAATATGCGATAGTGTGTTCGCTTCAAAAGGATATTCGCTCGATGGATTTTGATTTATAATATTCAAATCCGATCGTTTCTGCAACTCTTGATTTATGTGTACATCGCGGTAAGAATATCCAGTTATCAATATTTTGTTGGCATGAGATACGACTTCCTCAAATCGCGAAAAAAGTTGTGCATACATGATGTCATTCCTAATGATTTCGCTTTTGTCGGTTCCAGTAATAAATTTTGGAACCACATCAAAATTCATGTCTTGCGCCACTTCGCCACTAGTCGGGTTTATCCTAACCGCATTATGCTTTGCCCTATATTCCATCGTTGTAAAATAATTATACTTGCCTGTGGGTTGTAAGTATGGTTTGCCCTGTTCTTCATAGTGTTCGAATCGGAAAAAATCAAGACTTCCGTGAAGTTTATTTATTCGGACGGGCGCATCAAAATTATTTCTGAAAACGGGTAATGGTTCACTTTCGTAGTGAATTTCAGACTCTTCGATTGTGAACCCTCTAGTGTAGTCTATTCCAAAAGCATCTAAGAGCCTTTCCAAAAGTAGGTCATGGTTTAGCGTGAATATTTCAACCTCTTTATATTGATTAATAAACTCAATGAACTGCTCGTATTCTCCAATTGCATTCGAAAATTGAGCTTCTGAAAACCCTAGCAAGTCACCAATTAAATAATTGATGATATCCACTATGTTTTTAAGGCCGGTATCATTGCTCAGTCTATACAAATAAGGCGACACATCTCCATCATATTGAGGCTCAAATTCACCGACGCTCGGGTAGTCTTCTAGAATCTTTGTTTTAGCCTTCCCGTAGATATTTTCAAATAATTGTTTGTCACTCTTGTTATCGATGATAAACTGGTAGAACAGTTCATAATTTTCGAAGGTTCCCTTTTCCTCCTTATAGGATTGGATTAATTCGTTGAGTACGTAAGAATATGTAAGCCAATCATTATGAATTTTGCCGTTGTGCAGATCCGTTTTCGACTTGCCATCTTCCCACATCCACTCACCAGAACTAAAGTTCAACAACTTTTCTCGTTGGTCTCTGTCGAATCTTTCCTTTATATCATTTCCCAAAGGCAGGCCTACTGGCCTTGAAAAACCGGCACCAATAATTACTACAAGTTTGCTCATGTTTTCAGTTTCAATTATGATTTCTCACTAATATTAATTGTGTTGCTTGCCAATATTGGATATAACGGAATCCTTTCAAAGGATTAATGCAAAATAATGAAAAGACAATTTACATTTTGTTGCTTTTAACAAAACTTGTCACGGTAAGTCTATGTACCCCTAAGATTCTACCAATCGCACTATAAGAAATATTCTTATTCAGCAATTCTCTAATTTCCTTTTCCCTGCCCGTTAATTTAAGAACTGAAGATTTACTTCCTTTGGGTCTTCCAAGGACTACGCCTTCCGCTTTCTTTCTGGCCAATGCTTCTTTAGTTCTTTGAGAAATTAAATTCCGCTCTATTTCTGCTGAAAGCCCGAAAGCGAAAGCTAGTACCTTTGAATTTATATTGTTTCCCAATTCATAATTCTCCTTAACGGTAAAAACTTGTATGTCCTTTTCCATACAATCGTGTAAGATTTTCATTATTTGCATAAGATTTCTACCCATTCTTGAAATTTCGCTGACTATTAACACATCATTTTTCCTCATTTTTTCCAGGAGCTTCCCAAAAGCGCGTTCCTCCATTTTTTTGGTACTACTAATGGTTTCTTCAATCCATTCTTCTATAACTATGTCTTTAGTCTTTGAAAAGTTTAAAATTTCAAATTTTTGATTTTTGGTAGATTGCCTGTCTGTACTTACTCTGATGTATCCGTAGTTCATAATTTTTGGTAGTTTATATTATTGATAGCCTATAAAAATAGGGTTATTA
>JBARUM010000409.1:0-6364 GCA_049645725.1 Maribacter sp. | reverse complement strand
ATGGTGATGACACTGATATGGTTAATATGTTTATCCACCAAAGCAATATGACCAACCAAATTAGCACCTATACCTTTTAAAGACCGTTTCATTTTTTCCTGTGCCTGAATCCACATGTTTCTGCATGCAAGTACGGTTACCACTCTTGTACCCTTAAGAATGGTACCGGCATAATCGGATTTTAAGAAAGAATTTATGGGAACAGAAGGGGTTAAAAACCAAACTTGATATCCTAGTAGAACAAGGTCATATTTTTTGCTTAAAACAGTCTCATTTGGGGCGTTGAACTTACTGGGTATCTGTAAGAAAGATTCTGGAAAACTATCATAGAATTTTTCTTGTTCCCATGGAAAATCATACGCGGGTTTTGGAACAATTTCATAGTAAGAAATGTGAACGGAATCACCTTCGATTTCTCTGGCTATGTTCTCCAATATGGATAATAACTGCCCGGTCTGTGAATAATAAACAATAAGGACTTCTTTCATTTTTTAGCTTCGTCTTCCCAAAAGTCAAAATAATTAAACCATTGTAAGGGGTATTTTTTTAATATCCATTCTACACTCTGGGTGTATTCTTTTAATAAAGCTTGCGGGTCTCTTGCCTTAGCAATGGCCTGCCGTGCGTAAAGATTGTACTCACGTTTCACTCCTTTCATTACATAAACAAATAATACGGGCACTTTTAAACGAGATGCCAATAAATAAGGGCCCAAAGGAAAATCCGCGTTGGTTCCTAAAAATTTATCTGTCAGTGTTTTAGTTCCCGGAAGATAACGGTCTCCAGTGAAAACAACCAATCCACCTTGATCTAAGGCATTGTGTATTTCGAAGATATGTGACATATCCTCATGGACAACAATAAATTTCATGGTAGACTCCGCTACAATGCCATCCATATATTCTTTGATGTTGGCGTGCTCTGCATGGGTAGTTACCATAAATATTTTTGATATAGAATAACGATCTTGTAGAAAGTAATGTGCTATTTCAAAATTTCCTACATGAGCACTTATTAAGATGCCGCCTTTATTTTGTTTTAAGAGATGGTCTATGTGTTCAATACCGTCATGCGCATACAAAAATTCATCCTTGAACTCAGTAGAAATAGCAACTCTATCCGTTAAGACCTTTCCCAGGGTATAATAGCTTTTATATATGCTGGAGATACTTTTTAGCTTAGAATACTGCAGCCTCTTTTTAAAATAATAGTATATTGCCTTTGAACTTTGGTAGGAGAATAAAAAGTAATAGGCTACTACGAACCTAAGAACAAAATATGCGGTTCCAATTCCGAATGTACGTAGAAAGAAAATATAAAGCTTATAACCTAAAAGTGTTCCTTTAGATCTGCCTTCCCAATCGGTTGCCATTAAGTTTAATTACTAAAATCGGATTAATCTAATTTACTTTGAATGAGGTTGTAGAAATCCTGTAATGTAAAAACGTTCACAAAATCCTCACCCACTAGTTTTACTCCAAAATTACTTTCCACGGCCACTACTAAATCCACAAAGTCGAGACTATCTAGGCCAATTGTATCTTTTAGATTAGCTCTTGGCTCTAACACTTCCTCCTCGACCTCAAAATCATCAATTAGGAAGTCGTTTATTTTTTCAATAATTAGTTCCTTGGTCATCATCTCTGGCTAGCAATTTTTAACAATCAGGGCGGAGTTTGTGCCGCCGAATCCAAATGAATTGGACAAAAATACATCAATTTTTTTTTCTACCCTTTTTTGGGCAATATTAAGTTTAACAGAATCTTCGTCCGGGTTTTCTAAGTTGATGTTTGGAGCCACAAAGTTATTTTTCATCATCAATGTGGAATATACTACCTCGCTTGCGCCTGCCATCCAACATTCATGGCCGGTCATAGACTTTGTGGAACTTACCAATGGTGCGCTTTTTTTGAAAATACTGAAAATTGCTTTCGCTTCGTTCGCATCTCCCACAGGAGTTGAGGTGGCATGAGCATTAACGTAGTCTATAACTGAAGCATCCAACTCTGCATCCAATAATGCTTTGCTCATGGCTCTGGCAGGACCTTCTACGTTAGGTGTAGAAATATGGTCCCCATTGGATGAAAAACCGTATCCAACCACCTCAGCTAAAATAGGAGCACCACGTTTTACAGCGGACTCATAGCTTTCTAAAATTACCGTTGCGGCTCCACCACTAGGGATTAGACCATTTCTTTCTCTATCAAATGGGCGCGAAGCTTTGGTGGGTTCATCTTGCCGCATCGCAAAAACACCAAGACCATCAAAACTGGCCATTGCCAAATGATTTATTTCTTGTGCCCCACCAGTAATAATGCAATCCTGCAGCCCACTTTTTATTAAGTGATAAGCGATGCCAATGGAATGCGAACCACTGGCACATGCTGCACTTAATGTGAAGTTAATACCCGTTAGTTTAAAAATAGTGGAAAGATTCATGGTAACGGAGGAGTTCATGGCCTTAAATATGGCACCGGAGCCAACAAGGGTCGTATCCTTTTTCTCTCTAATGGTATCAATAGACTCAATTACGGATAGTGCTGTACTATCATTTCCGTAAATGACACCAATTTCATTTTGATTAAAAAATTCTTGATCTAAATGCGCGTTTTGCATTGCCTCTAGAGTAGCCATGTAAGCATACCTGCTTTCTTCTCCTAAACTTATACGTTGGCGTCTTGATAGATAAGATTTTAAGTCGGGGTCCTCCACAAAGCCCGTCAATGCCGATCTAAATCCAAATTCGGACCTTACCGGATCATAGATAATACCAGATTTTCCGTAATAGAGCGAGTCCTTTACTTCTTCTAGATTTTTGCCAATGCAAGAATAGATCCCCATTCCTGTAATTACAACTCTCCTCATCGGTCAACGTTTAGCTTAAGAATAGATTCCTCCATTTATATTAATGACTTCCCCTGTTATATAGGATGACTTTTTGGACGCGAGGAAAGATACGATATCCGCTACTTCCTCCGCTTTTCCAAATCGGTTCAGAGGTATCATTTTTTTGAGCTCCCTTTCATCCAGTTCGTTGGTCATATCGGTATCAATGAACCCTGGAGCAACTGCATTTACAGTAACGTTTCTTTGCGCTACTTCTTGTGCCAAGGCCTTTGTGGCTCCTATAACCGCACTTTTTGCAGCGGAATAGTTGGTCTGTCCTGGCGTGCCCTTAAGACCTGAAACGGAAACTATATTGATAATTCTACCGTATCTATTTACCAATAGTTTTTGAATAAGGGCGTTGGTGACATTAAAAAAACCGTTCAGGCTAGTATTAATGACCGAAGTCCAATCCTCTTTTGGCATCCACATGAAAAGCCCATCTTTTTTAATTCCGGCATTATTGATTACGACCTCTATAACTGCATTTTCATTTTCTTTGTGCCAATTTTCAAGAACGGCTTTAACCCTATCGGCATCGACAACATCAAATTGGATTAATTCTCCGCTTCCTCCTACTTCAATTACTTTGGCAAGTGTTTCTTTTGCGGCACCCTCATTACTTTTATAGTTGATTAATAATCGATAATCCAAATCTTTCGCAAGGGTGATACAAATTGCTCGTCCAATACCTCTAGATCCGCCTGTGACTAAAGCATATCTAATTTTTTCTTTTTTCATTCGCTTTTTTTGTGTCACTAATGGAGTTTAGTTCTTAACAAATGATTCGGCATTTTCGTACCACTTATTTCCTAGAAGTTCTCCCTTGGCATTAAAAAATCCCCATCCCTTTTTCGATTTTAATCGCGCAAATTCTCCTATAAAACCTTTGTCGTTGTTCCCCGATAGAAAGGCAAGACCAGCTGTAATGCTATAGTCCGTTGGGATAATCATATTTCCTGAAGTGTCTATAAAACCCCAATCTTTTTCTTTAACCGGAGCCAGACCATTTTCTGCAAAAATCTCTGCGTCTTTGTATTGAAAATCTATCACCGTTTCTCCCTTAGAATTTATATATCCCCAAGCTTTGCTTTTTGCCACTGGTGCCAAACCATTAGAAAATGCCCTTGCTTTATCAAAAGTTGGTGGAATTACCCATTCTCCTTTGGAGTTTACAAATCCTATCTTTTTGTCCTTTCTAGCATAGGTTAATTCAGAATTTCCATGAAAATTCCAGACTTTGTCTGCCCCTTCTATTGCATTAAAACTTCCGTCATGAATAATTCCAAAATCAGATTCCTTTTTACCATAAACCCCAGATGGGCTAAAGTCATTCCCAATTTCTTCGTATTCCACAGGGATTATGGTTTCACCTTTGGTATTGATCATGCCCCAAAGTTCTCCTTTTCTCACTTTTGCGTGTCCGTCCCTAAATTTTTTTATTTCATCAAAAGAAGGTTCTAGAACTATTTTACCTGCTGTGTCTATGAGGCCAATTTTATCATTTTGTCGAATAAAGGCAACCCCTTCCTCAAAATCATAGTGCTTATCTGTAGATGGTATTTCCAATTCTTTACCAGAAGCATCTATAAATCTCCATTGGTCATCCTTTAGTACAAGTACATATCCTGAATTAAAGTATTTTACCTTGTCATATTCCGGTTCAAGTGCCCATTCCCCTGATGTATTTATGAATCCCCAAGTTTTCTCTTTTTCAACTGCCGCGAATCCTTCTGAAAAGCTCTTCGCTTTCTCAAATTGAGGCTTTATCATATATTCACCGGCCGTGTTAATATAGCCGAACAGGCCGTCCTCCCTTACCAATGCCAATTCTTGCGCAAAAGAAAAGGTGAAACAAATGCATAATACTAACGTTAATAATATTCTCATGATTTTTTATTTTGATGGTTTATAATATAGTTCTTAACTTCATTTACATACGGGTACATGACCTCGTCTTCTTTGAATGGGGGAACTATGTTACGCACGGCATCGTACATTTTTTTGGTTTTAGAAGAAACCTTGTCTTTTACTCCTAAATATTCAATGGCCTGCACTACGGTAATCATTTCAATGGCTACCACTTCAAAGGCGTTTTCAATCACTTTCTTTGTAATAAGGGCGGCATTGGTTCCCATACTCACAATATCCTGATTGTCATTATTATTAGGAATACTATGCACATACATAGGGTTGGACAACATTTGATTTTCCGCTGTAGTTGAAGTCGCTGTAAATTGAACGCCTTGCATACCAAAATTTAACCCTAATGTACCTAAATTAACGAAAGGAGGCAAGATGTCGTTTAATTTAGAATTCAGCAAATAATTTAACTGTCTTTCAGCCAGCATACTCATTTTAGTAACTACAATTTTGAGCTTGTCCATTTCTAAGGAAACATAATCACCATGAAAATTACCACCGTGATAAACATGCTGTTTCTCAACGTTTACAATAGGATTGTCATTGGCAGAATTCACCTCTTCAATTAATATGCGCTCTACTTCGTTCAAAGTATCCAGAATGGGCCCTAGAATTTGTGGTACACAGCGGATGGAGTAATACTCCTGAACTTTTTCTTCAAAGACAGAAACACCATTATTGTGCGTGTATAGGTGATGCTCACGTTTTCTGGTGAGCGTACTATCTTCTAAATGGCTACGCATAGATCTTGCAATCTCTCTCTGACCATGATGCTTTTTGGTCTGGTTGAGGTCAAATGATAAATGGTCGTCATAGGCCTCTACAATTTCGTTAATAGCGGATGAGCAGCAAATAACCCACTCTAGCAATCTTCTCGTATAGATGGTATTTATAATACCTATGCCTGTCATTACAGAAGTACCGTTAATGAGCCCTAGCCCTTCTCTAAGAGCTACTTTAATGGGCTGTATTCCCTCAAGTTCAAATACTTCCTGGGTAGGACTCCTGTTGCCCTTATAAAAGACTTCGCCTTCTCCTATCAACACTAAAGCTAAATGTGCCAATTGGACCAAATCTCCACTTGCGCCAACGCCACCATGCTCGTAAATTAAAGGAATAATATCCTTGTTGATAAGCTCGGCCATAACTGTTATTACGGAAACATGAACTCCAGAATTACCCAAGCTCAAGGTGTTTAACCTGGCAAGCATGGCTGCCTTTACGTATTTAGGCGCAATGGGATTTCCAGTGCCCGAAGCGTGACTCCGAATAAGGTTGTACTGCAATTGTAGTGTTTCCGAATCCTTAATCTTGTACTGTGCCATGGGTCCGAAACCGGTATTGACCCCATAGATGACTTTATTTTTAGAAAATTCCTTTAAAAAATCGAAGCTTCTCTGAACAGTATCCAATAGTTCATCAGTGAGTGTAATAGACTTTTCGTCAAAAATCACATCATAAAAATCTGATATTCCTAGCTTCCCCTTAATTTCTGGCATGTATGGTTGATTCTGTCCGGTATTAATAATACCTTAGTACGTAAAAATAAGCAACT
>JBARUM010000408.1:0-3536 GCA_049645725.1 Maribacter sp. | reverse complement strand
CTGCAAGATTGTTCGCAGAAAAGGCAGGTTGTACGTAATCAACAAAAAGAATCCTAGATTTAAACAAAGACAAGGGTAATTATGGCAAGAATCGCAGGTATAGATATACCAAAACAAAAAAGAGGCGTAATAGCTTTGACCTATATTTTTGGAATCGGAAAGAGCAGGTCTAAAGAGATTTTGGCAAAAGCTCAGGTTAATGAGGATACTAAGGTTTCCGATTGGAACGATGATGAGATTGGTCGTATTAGGGATGCGGTCTCTTCTTTCACAATAGAAGGGGAGCTACGTTCCGAAACACAATTGAACATTAAGCGATTAATGGATATTGGTTGTTACAGAGGTATTCGTCATAGATCTGGTTTGCCATTAAGAGGTCAACGCACCAAGAACAATTCTAGGACTAGAAAAGGAAAGCGAAAAACAGTTGCTAACAAGAAGAAGGCTACTAAATAATAAATAGGTATGGCAAAGGTAAATACTAAGGTAACCAAGAAGCGGAAAGTTATAGTAGATTCTGTTGGAGAAGCGCATGTAACAGCTTCTTTTAATAACATTATAATTTCATTGACCAACAAAAAGGGAGATGTAATTTCTTGGTCATCTGCAGGTAAATTAGGATTTAGAGGTTCTAAGAAGAATACTCCTTATGCTGCTCAAGTAGCCGCGGAAGATTGTTCCAAAGTAGCCCATGAAGCTGGATTAAGAAAAGTAAAGGTTTATGTAAAAGGACCAGGAAACGGAAGGGAATCCGCTATACGCGCCTTGCACAATTCAGGAATTGAGGTAACAGAAATTATTGACGTTACTCCAATGCCACACAACGGATGTAGACCTCCAAAAAGAAGAAGAGTTTAACTAAGTATAAATATTTCATAGAAAGTGTAGTTACGATTATCGAAGGATAAGCCTTAATTCATAATCTCACTTTCAAACTAAAAGAAAATGGCAAGATATACAGGACCAAAATCAAAAATCGCCCGTAAATTCGGAGAAGCGATATTCGGGGACGATAAGTCTTTTGAAAAGAAAAATTACCCTCCAGGACAACACGGCAACCAAAGACGAAGAGGAAAAAAGTCTGAGTATTCCGTTCAGTTAATGGAGAAACAAAAAGCAAAATACACTTATGGTATTTTGGAGAAACAATTTAGAAACCTATTTGCTTCCGCTAAGAGAAAAGAAGGAGTAACAGGTGAAATCCTTTTGCAATTATGCGAATGTCGTTTAGACAACGTAGTTTATAGAATGGGAATTTCCCCAACTAGAAGCGGAGCAAGGCAATTGGTATCCCACAGACACATTACAGTAAATGGTGAGTTGGTAAACATACCTTCTTATTCTTTAAAAGCTGGCGATGTCGTTGGTGTAAGGGAAAAATCTAAATCTGTACAAAGCATTCAGGACTCTTTGTCCAATAGCAGCGCTGTGTACGAATGGATTACGTGGAATACGGAAAAAAAGGAAGGTACTTTTGTTGCCGTTCCTGAAAGACTTCAGATTCCTGAAAATATCAAAGAACAATTAATAGTCGAGTTATACTCTAAATAAACAACACTGATCCAATTATGGCATTATTTAATTTTCAGAAACCCGATAAAGTAATAATGATCGATTCCTCAGATTTCGAAGGGAAATTTGAATTTCGCCCCTTGGAACCTGGTTATGGATTAACTGTTGGGAATGCATTAAGAAGGGTATTGCTATCTTCATTAGAAGGGCATGCCATTACATCCGTTAGGATTGACAAAGTAGAACATGAGTTCTCTGTTATCTCAGGTGTTGTAGAAGATGTAACCGAGATTATTCTGAACTTAAAACAAGTTCGTTTCAAAAAGCAAATAGAAGATTCAGAGGCAGAGGTTGTGTCTATTTCCGTTAGTGGAAAAGACCAATTAACAGCTGGTGATTTCCAGAAGTTTATTTCTGGTTATCAAGTATTAAATCCAGATTTGGTTATTTGTAACATGGATGCTAAAGTTAGCATCAATATGGAAATAACCATTGATAAGGGAAGAGGATACGTTCCTGCGGAAGAGAATAAGAAATCCGGTGCACCACTAGGTACTATAGCCGTTGATTCAATCTTCACGCCAATAAAGAATGTTAAGTATAGCATTGAAAACTTTCGTGTGGAGCAGAAGACCGATTATGAAAAATTGGTTTTTGAAATCGTAACGGATGGTTCCATTCATCCAAAAGACGCACTTACAGAAGGGGCTAAGGTATTAATTCACCACTTTATGCTGTTCTCCGATGAGCGCATTACTTTGGAGGCTGACGAGATTGCTCAGACTGAGACTTACGATGAAGAGTCGTTACATATGAGGCAATTATTGAAAACCAAATTGGTGGATATGGATCTTTCCGTTCGCGCCTTGAACTGTTTAAAAGCCGCAGAAGTAGATACTTTAGGGGATTTGGTTTCTTTCAATAAGAATGATTTGATGAAGTTTAGAAACTTCGGAAAGAAATCACTGACAGAACTTGAGGAGCTTGTAATCAATAAAGGTTTAAGCTTTGGAATGGATTTGTCAAAATATAAGTTAGATAAGGATTAATTAATCATATTTTGCTCCTCGATTATTCGGGTTTGGTAGCAAGATGATAAAAAAGAAACATGAGACACGGTAAAAAAGTTAACCATTTAGGAAGGAAAAAGGCGCATAGAGTAGCTATGTTGGCTAATATGGCTTGTTCCCTAATAGAACATAAAAGAATAAACACTACAGTTGCCAAAGCAAAAGCTTTAAAGCAATTTGTAGAACCATTGATTACAAAGTCTAAGGCTGAGAATAATAAGACCGCTGAGAAAGGAACTCATAACAGGCGTATTGTTTTTAAAAATCTTAGAGATAAAATTGCTGTAACAGAATTGTTCAGTGTGGTTTCAGAAAAGGTTGCCGATAGACCTGGGGGGTAGACCAGGATTATAAAACTTGGTAATCGTTTAGGTGATAATGCGGACATGGCGATGATAGAACTAGTGGACTTTAATGAGTTGTACAATGCTGGGAAGCCAAAGAAAAAATCTACCAGAAGAAGTAGACGAGGTGGAAGTAGCAATACGGAAAAGCCAGTTGCGGTAGCAGAGGAGAGTTTAGTTGAAGATACGGGAGCGGAAATTACTGCGCAGGTGGAATCTGCTCCAGAGGTAGAAGCGGCTCCCGAATTAAAAGCAACTAAAGAAGTGGAAACTCAACCAGAAACCGAGGCTCAGACTGACAGTGACGTTAAAAAAGATGAGACAAAAGAGTAACTTGTCAATAAATATTTATAATTATAAAGGATAGGCCTAATAGCTTATCCTTTTTTTTATGTTTTTTTGTGAAATCATTTAATTTATTAAGAATACAAAGTATGAAGTACCAAACCAAAAAGAAAGCGTTAATACTTATGGCGGACGGAACTATTTTTTACGGAAAATCTGTTGGGAATAAAGAAGGAACTGCCTTTGGTGAGGTCTGTTTTAATACGGGTATGACCGGTTATCAGGAGATTTTTACGGATCCATCTTATGTTGGTCAATTAATGGT
>JBARUM010000407.1:0-1540 GCA_049645725.1 Maribacter sp. | reverse complement strand
CCTCAGTCTTGGGTTGAACATACTTGGCCTCCAGTTCCCGTTTCCGAAGACAGGGTTCAGATTGCCATTTTCGTCGACAAGGCCTTCTTCAAATTGTCCTCTTAAATCGCGTGCAAAATCTAATGACCAGATTATTTCTGCATTGTACTCATTTGACGGATCAAAAACGTCTGCATAGTTTGGCAATAGCATATGATCCGACTGGTTAATTATTTCTAAAGATTTTGTCAAAGCTAATTGCCAGTTCTCTTGTTTCATGTAAATTTTAGCCATAATAATGGCCGCCACCCATTTTGATGCCCTTCCTCGTTGCTCTTTTGGATAGGAAGATGGTAAATTATCTTGGGCAAATTGTAAATCGGTTAACACATCTGCTATAATGGTTTCTTGATCTGTTCTCCCAAGACTTCTTATTTCATTTATAGTCAAACTTTCTGTGTAGTACGGTGCATCTCCCCAAAGGTTGGTAATATGCCAATAACAAAGGGATCTGATTAAAGTTGATTCAGCTATTATCTCTGTTTGTGCAGCCTCTGAAATAGCTGTATTTCCAGTAACCCTGTCAATAACTAAATTTGCGTTTAAAATAACCCTGTACAAATCTTTCCAAGTATCGGATACACTCATTCTTTGAACAGATTCATCTGCGACCGCCTCATTCATAGTATAGTTTCCTATAGGTTCCACAAAGTTGGCAACTCTATTCGGCTCAATGATGTCCGCTCCGTTGTCATAAAAATGATCTAGACCTACTTGGCCATAGATAGAATTATTTTTTAGAATGGCATAAAGTCCGGTGATTGTCTGCCTGGCATCGGCCTCTGTCGCAAAGAAAGTTTCTGGTGCAACGATATCCCTTGGGTCTTCTTCTAGAAATTTTTCACATCCAAAAAATGCAAAAACAATAAAGACGAATAAAAAGTATTGTTTAGTTTTCATCTGTTTTTTTTTAAAATGTTATGTTTAAACCAAGAGTTAATACTCGGGCATTGGGGTATTCACCACTTGAAAAACCTTGCGCTATATTACCTAATCCTTCTCTACCGAATGAACTGGTTTCTGGATCGATCAATCTGAAATCAGATAACAAAAGTAAGTTTGTTCCTGTAAAATATAAGGCCATATTTTTCACACCTTTATCTCCGAGCAGGTCTGTTGGCACGTTATAGGTAAGTCTCGCCGTTCTTAATCTTAAGTGCGACCCATCTTCAACATCTTGTGAACTTGGCACAATTTGAGCGACCCCATCTGAACCAGCCCTAGGTATATCGGAGGTAGGATTATCAGGAGTCCAACGGTTCACTACTTCTTCATATTTTGGATTTTCACCACGCGTAAAGAAGTTGCCTCTTGTTCTTAAGTTAAAAACTTCATTACCAACGGTACCCTGAAAATATACACTCAAGTCGAAGTTTTTATAAGAAAAATTATTTTCGAAACCAAAGATCAAATCTGGGAAAGGATTACCCAACACCACAAAGTCTTCATTGGAAATAATATTGTCACCATTAATATTTTCGAATCTAGGCCCTCCAACGAT
>JBARUM010000406.1:0-9301 GCA_049645725.1 Maribacter sp. | reverse complement strand
GGATAGCGTTACAACGGCATTAGCGCGTGTAAGTACTTCTTCAGAGGGTGGAGGCAGGAAAAATTATTTTAATTATAACGTGATCATGCAACCTTTCGGAAAAGGAAAAATTATATTATCCACCTTTCCGGAAGCCTTTACAAATTACTTTCTTCTAAAAGCGAACAACAAAGATTACACCGCAGGGCTACTCTCCTATTTGGATGATTCCAAGACCATTTATATGGACAACCATTATAAAAGCGGAAAGTCCTTTTACACCTCACCTATGTATATTTTTCTAAATACAAAGGAGTTAAAATGGGCATATTACACTGCTCTAATTGGCGTTTTAATTTATATCGTATTTGAGGGAAAACGCAAACAAAGGGCCGTTCCAGTAATTACTCCCCTAAAAAATCAGACCTTGGCCTTTACAAGGACAATTTCGGATATGTACTTTGAAAAAAGTGACCAAAAGTCCATCGCGGAGCATAGAATAAACTATTTTTTGGATGAAGTACGGTCCAATTACTACTTAGGTAAAATTAGTGGAGAAGATGATTTTTATAAAAATCTAGCTGCCAGAAGTGGTCACTCACTTGAGTCGGTCAAATCACTCTTCATCTTTATGGAGCAACTACGCAATAAGAGCCAAGTAACTGATAGTGAATTAATAAAGCTGAATACCTTAATACAAAAATTTAAAGCAAAGCCTGATGGAAAATAACGAGCAAGAAACCAATGACCTAAATTTTGATAACCGCATTCCCTTAGAAGGATTGCAAAAAGCGGTCTCTGATATAAAAACGGAATTGGCCAAAGTGATTATTGGTCAGGAGAACTTTATTGAACTGTTAATCGTTTCGCTTTTAGTAGATGGTCATGTACTTATTGAGGGCGTGCCTGGCATAGCCAAAACCATAACGGCTAAACTTTTTGCAAAAACACTTAAGACAGGTTTTAGCCGTATACAGTTTACACCGGATTTAATGCCAAGTGATATTTTAGGAACCTCGGTATTCAATGCAAAAACTACTGAGTTCGAGTTTAAAAAAGGTCCTATATTCTCAAATATCATATTAATTGATGAAATAAACCGAGCCCCTGCCAAAACGCAGGCAGCCATGTTCGAAACTATGGAGGAAAGGCAGGTGACCATGGACGGGACTACCTACCCGATGGCTATTCCGTTTATGGTTCTAGCCACACAAAACCCCATTGAGCAAGAAGGTACGTACGCCCTACCTGAGGCCCAACTAGATCGTTTTATTTTTAAGATTAAAGTTGATTATCCCAAACTGGATGAAGAAGTGTTGATTTTAAAAACACATCATGAACGCAAAGGCAAGCTTCCTCAAAATGAAATAAAGGATGTATTAAAGCCTAAAGAATTGCTCCTTTTTAAACAGCAAATTCAAGAAATCATAGTAGAGGAAAAGATATTTAAATATATAGCGGAGGTGATTGCCAAAACTCGTAATCACCCACATCTCTATTTGGGAGCATCACCTAGAGCCTCTATTGCTGCCCTTAACAGTGCAAAAGCTTTTGCGGCAATTAACGGACGGGATTTTGTAACCCCGGAGGATGTAAAAAGGACCATGGTTCCTGTTCTAAACCATAGAGTAATCCTTACACCAGAACGAGAAATGGAAGGAATAACAACCGAAAGTGTTGTAAAAATGATAACGGAAAGCGTAGAAATTCCTAGATAAATGCAGTTCTTAAAATCCTTCTACATTGATAATACCTTTTTTAAGTACCTGGCTATATTATGCGCTTGCTTTGTACTATCGTACTGGTTCAAAGTCCTGTATCCGATTTCATGGCTACTATTACTTTTATTGATCGCTTTTTTCCTTTTTGATGTATTCCTCCTATATGCTACCGGAAAAGGTCTTTCGGCTCAAAGAAGTCTTCCAAAAAAACTATCGAACAGTGATTTTAATTCCATAACCATTCACTATGAAACGTTCTATTCCTTTAAATCGATATTGACCATTATTGACGAGCTTCCCGTGCAGTTTCAAAAACGGGATTTTGAATATAAAATCATTGCTTTTAAAGGTCAAAAAGGCGAGTTTGATTATAAAGTGCGTCCCGTAGATAGAGGAAGATATGTTTTCGGAAACCTGAATGTATATTGCTCTTCTCCCCTACAAATCATCAAAAGAAAATTTGTTTTTCAGAAGGATGAAATGGTTCCCGTTTATCCATCTATAATCCAAATGCAGCAATATGATTTTCTTGCCATAAGCAATCGACTATCAGAAATCGGTTTGAAAAAAATACGTAAAATCGGACATACACAAGAGTTTGAGCAAATAAAGGAGTACGTACAGGGTGATGATATTCGCACCTTAAACTGGAAAGCAACTGCTAAACAGAACAGGTTGATGGTGAACCAGTATCAAGATGAAAAGTCTCAGCCCGTTTATTCGATCATAGATACGGGAAGAGTAATGAAGATGCCCTTTAACGACCTTAAATTATTGGATTATGCCATAAACAGTAGTTTAGCGTTCTCTAACGTGGCGCTAAAACGAAACGACAAAACCGGGTTAATAGCCTTTTCCAAGAATATTGAGACCTACGTTCCTGCAGTCCAAAAAATTACACATCTAAATACAATTTTAGAAAAGTTGTACAGTATCAGTACTGATTTTACGGATGCTGATTTTGGAATGCTTTATGGTCATGTAAAACGGAAATTAAACCATAGAAGCCTTTTGCTTTTTTATACTAATTTTGAGCACATTTCGGCCCTTAAAAGGCAACTCCCCTATTTATTGGCGCTATCTAAAAAGCATGTCCTTGTTGTTATATTTTTTGAAAACTCGGAATTGGAAGAACTGATTGCCACGGATGCCGAAAACCTTCAGGCTATCTATCATAAAACGATTGCCGAAAAATTTGCCTTGGATAAGAAATTAATGCAAAAGGAACTTCAAAATTATGGTATACAGACCATATTGACCAAACCGGAGCACCTGACTATGAATACCATTAATAAATACCTAGAAATTAAGGCAAGAGGGTTATTATAATCCTTCACTTAAACTTAAAGTACTCGTGCGGAGCGATACTATTTGGAAATCCAATTTGCTATACTTTTTAAGCATTTAAAAATATAGTTGATCATTAAAATATAAAAGTCCAGTATTTTTAAATGCATAGCTCCTTAAAGGAGCCAACAAATGAAACCAATGTCGAATGTGTTGAATTTTAATTTGATACTTAGGTAACTTTAATGACAATGCTTTATAAAGAACATTAAAAAATATCGTTAGGTTCTGTGTTAGTTTAGAATTTACAGACTTAGCTTTAGAAAAAGCTCGTGCGTACCGTTATTCGTATTGTTCAAGGCAGATGCTATTGGAAATTCGTAGGCATATCCTACATCAAAACTATTCGCCAAATTAAATATAAAGAACCCTGCGAACCCTTCGTCTAGCCTATAGGCAATACCTAATTCCACTAATTCATTGTAGTTAAGTGCCACTGTTAAATCTACGGAGAGCGGTGCACTTTCTATGTAGCGGATCATGGAAGAAGGCTTTAGCATTAATTTATCGTTTAGGTTTAAATCATAGGCACCCATAAGGTACATATGCAGTCTATTGCGGCCCAATCTTGCAGCACCACCATCTTGCTCCAATCTATTTGGTTTCAAAATTTTTGGCACCGAGAAGGACAATGCAAGCTTCCTATTCTGAAAGTATATACCGGCACCGATATTCGGTGTTATTCCCCCTTCAATATCCATTAGAGAGGGGTCGGATTGAATTCCAAATGTCATGAGACCGGCAGTATTGGCATTATAGGAATTACCGGATGCTTTAAGGCCAAAATAAATATTTTAATAATTGTCCCATTGAACTTTATAAGAAAAATCAATGGCTATGGCCGTTTGGGTTTCAATAAAAGTTTTGTCGTTGACTACACTTACCCCAAGTCCTACATTTTTCCCGAAATATGTACTAGCCAAAAA
Source organism: Maribacter sp. (assembly GCA_049645725.1). Taxonomy (GTDB): domain Bacteria; phylum Bacteroidota; class Bacteroidia; order Flavobacteriales; family Flavobacteriaceae; genus Maribacter. The sequence continues at coordinate 5,328 of JBARUM010000406.1, read as the reverse complement.
ACTTTGTGTTTCCGGTGCACCTGCCACGCCTGACCATTGACTTCGGATATTGGCAGCAAACGCTGTCTTTTCCTCCGCCCCGGCATAGGCAGGGTTCACAAAGTTCATATTGTACCTATAAAATATGTAGTTAGGGTCTTGTTGGGCCATTAGATTCCCCGAAAGGATCAAGGCTATAAGTACGATATATAAATTACTTATTCTCATTACGTTTTAGTATTGGTTTGGTTAATAGTTGATGAAAATCCAGCCGTCAACAGGTGTAGCCCCGTTCCCAAGATTTATGACATAGTAATAGGATCCAGCAGGCAAATTTTCAGAACTTGAACTGGACCTACCACTCCAATCATTTTGATAGCCGATAGCCTTAAAAACTTCATGGCCATATCGGTTGTAGACAGTTACCAAAGCGTTGGGATAGTTCTGGATGCCTTGAATTATCCATGTATCGTTTATTCCATCCCCATTAGGTGTAAAGGCCTCCGCGGATATAACCAATTGTTCCTCACGAATATTGCGGTTATTATCGTCCAAATCTTTATTTGCGCCAACACCATCTCCATCTTGGTCTACACTTTCCTCAGAATCGTCAGGGAAGGCATCCTCTGAATCCGGTACGCCATCCCCATCTCTATCTAAATTATTCTCTTCGTCTTCATTATCACCTATACCGTCTCCATCCGTATCGGTATCTTCATCAGGGTTTTTTGGGAAAGCATCTTCATCATCAAGTGTACCGTCGCCGTCATCATCGTCATCTTCATTGTCTCCCGTACCGTCGCCGTCTGTATCCGTATCCTCATCGGGGTCATTAGGAAAATCATCAGCATCATCGGGTATACCGTCTCCATCAGTATCTACATCCTCCTCAGTAATATTATTGATAGTGACCGTCCAGTCTTCGCCGTCCGTATTACCGTCATCATCCGTTACGGTAATGCTTACTTCGTAAACATTATCAGCATTATTATCCTCTGGATTCTCAAAATTTCTGGCAACCATGCGCACTACACCAGTCGCTGTATTGATAGTGAAGTCGGACGCATCCGTTCCATTTAAACTATAAGTGATATTACCTACTGGATTACCAGTGATACTAGGAGTTGCGCTAGTATAGGACACATTTTCGTTTACCTCGGTATCTATAATATTGTCAATTGTGAAGCTTAATGTTTCGGTAACATTGTCAATAGTGACCGTCCAATCCTCATTGTCCGTATTGGCGTCTTGATCGGTAGCTGTGATAGTTACTTCGTAAACATTATCGGTATTGTTATCTGCTGGATTTTCAAAATCCCGCAAAACCATACTCACCACTCCGGTTATTGAATTGACGGTGAAACTAGTCGCATCCACCCCACTCAAAGTATAAGTTATATGACCTATTGGAGCTTCTCCTGACAAGGTCGGGATAACACTGGTATAAACTGCATTCTCCTCTACGTTTAAATCAAATATGGTATTAATAGTGAAGTTTGACACTTCTACAATATCAATTAATGTAATGGTCCAGGCTTCGGTAGCATTATTACCATCCTCATCCGTTGCAGTAATAGAAACCTCATAACCATTATCACCATTTACATCGTCTGGATTTTCAAAACTACGTGAAGGCATAAATACCTGACCCGTATCGTTATCAAGGCTAAATATTGCAGCATCCGCTCCGCCCAAGCTATAAGTGATAATTCCTACAGGAGTGCCTGTAATGGATGGTACAGGACCTGTATACGGAGTTTCCTCATCAATGCTATCGTCAGCAATGGCATTAATCGTAAAGCTTGTAATTTCTGAAACATCTTCAATTGTGACCGTCCAGTCCTCACTATCTGTGTTGCCGTCGTCGTCGGTAGCAGTAATGGCTACTTCGTACAAGTTGTCGGTATCGTCGTCCTCGGGACTCTCAAAGTTCCGCACGACCATGCTTACAACGCCAGTTGCTGAATCTATGGTAAAATCCGCTGCATCGCTACCACCCAAGGTATACGTGACGTTGCCTATCGGGCTTCCCGTAATGTTGGGAGTAGTACTTGTGTAACTTGAGTTCTCATTTATATTTGTGTTAGCAATTGCATCTATTGTAAAGCTTGCTGTTTCGGTCAGGTTATCCACCGTCACTGTCCAGTTTTCTGAATCGTTATTATCGTCGTCATCCGTAGCTATAATGCTTAGTTCATATACATTGTCGGTATTATCGTCCTCGGGATTCTCGAAATCACGGGCCACCATGCTCACTACGCCGGAATTGGCGTTGATAGTAAAATCAGCAGCATCCGCTCCACCAAGGATATACGTGACATTACCGATTGAACTTCCCGTAATATTCGGCGTAACACTGGTGTAGCTTGAGTTCTCATTTATATTTGCGTTAGCAATTGCATCTATCGTAAAGCTTGCAGTTTCAGATACGTTGTTTACTGTGACCGTCCAGTCCTCACTATCTGTGTTGCCGTCCTCGTCGGTGGCGGTAATGGTTACTTCATACACGTTGTCCGCATCGTCGTCCTCAGGACTCTCGAAGTTCCTCACGACCATGCTTACAACGCCAGTTGTTGAATCTATGGTAAAATCTGCTGCATCATTTCCACTTAAAGTATAAGATACCGTTCCTATTGGCGTTCCTGTAATATTAGGAATTACGCCTGTATATGTCGCATTTTCATCTACATTGGTTTCCGAGATTTCATCGATGTTAAAGCTTACTGTTTCCACAACATCATTGACAATAACAATGATTTCTGAGCTAGTACTACCATCGCTATCTGTTGCAGTAAAAGTAACGATGTAGTTATTATCAACATTTACGTCTTGTGGATTCTCAAAATCCGGAGAGGATATGAAGGAAATTTCTCCCGTAGCACCATCAATCGCGAACAAATCATTATCACCACCGCTTAACAAACTATAAGTAATTCCAATATCCGTACCGCCGCCATCACCATCATTGGCATCAACGTCTGTTACTATCATGATGCTATTTTCTTCAAATTGTAGTTGTTTTTGTATGGCATACCTGTCAACATTATCATCATTATAACCTAATATGTATACATAATCGCCGGTACTATCAAAAACGACATCAGTAGGTTGGCCGTCTTGTGCGCCAACTTTCAATTCTTCATCATCACCATTATATACGGCCGTGTCAATATCATAGGGCGTACCTAGCGAATATTCTACAATGGCATCGTCTTGGTTACCCAAGGAGCTATTACCATTCCCGATGATAAACATTTTTGTGCCAAGGTTATTAAATGTTATACCTTGTGGGCTATCATGCTCAGCTCCGATATAAAAAGTTTTATTTGCATAAACTGCAGTAGAAACGTCATAGGCCACATTTAAATCGTAGGCCAAGACCTGATCACCGATTAAACTAAGCACAAACATTTTTGTTCCGTCGTTATTAAATTCTAGGCCAATGGCGAAATTAGTTTCATTTTTAACATCAAAATCATCGCTAGCCATATGTGTAGCACTAGAAATATCAAAAGGTGTACTCAAATTATATTCAATGATCTTATCACTCCCTGGTCCCGTTATAAACATTTTAGAACCATTTGCGTTAAAGACAATTTCGTAAGGATCGGTCTCTTCATTAAAAACCGAGAACGACGTGGTTAATGTAGCAGACGACTGATTATAGGGATTGGATAGGGCATATTCATAAATGGTCGAATTAATTCTACCAATAATATACATTTTACTCCCAGTGTTATTGAACGCTAATCCAAATGGTTGACTTTCTTGATCAAATACCCTAAATCTATCCGCTGAAATATAGATTGCAGTAGAAATATCATAGTCGCTGGACGGATTAGTAAACACTGGTAGATTATCACCATCATTAGTTAACGTCACCGCAACGGTTTGATTACTTAATTCGTCAAAGGCATCATCGGAATTTACAGCGTTTAGGGCTACCGTTATTATGGCAGAATCATTTCCAATTTCTGTGTCATCAACTCCTGTAACGGTTATGGTCTGTGGCGTGTTCCAGTTGGCCATTGTAAAGGTCAATTGCGGCGAGCTTACTATGGCCTCATCGGTATCATCGCTAGAAACATCAAAAACTACATCGCTGGCAGGTTGGCCATTTAATACCACCGTAAAGGTATCCGTACCTGCGTTTTCGTCAATTGTCAATGTTGTTTCGCTAACCGTAAAACCCGGAGGGTTATTGACTTCAATATTTTTCACGGTTATTTGTCCGCATAGGGTATAACTTATTTCTACCGTGCCCAGGGCTACGCCGGTCACCAAACCAGATTGGGTTACCGTAGCAAAATCGGTATCATCGCTTGCCCAAACTCCACCACTTTCTAAATGGGTCAATTGTGTTTGCCCTCCAATTGCCACATTGTCCTCGCCTGAAATCTGAGAAAAATATCCTTGTACCCAGTTACTGGAACTTCCATTTAAAGCAAAATTGTTCAAGGTGCCATCATTGGAAGAAACGCTATTATCAGGTAAAGCGGTCAAACCGGTATTACTCCCTTCCGAAACTCCTTCATTAAAAGTATAATTATCAACGAGACCTGTCTCGTTACCCGTTAATGCAGTATTCATATTATTGGCAATTTCACTCGCAGTTCTAGAGATATCCCAAAAACGGATATCATCTATTTTACCAGCAAAATAATTATCAATAAAACCTATGTTATACGGGCCTACAATATTAACTGCATTTGGTGCAGCTGTCGTAAACTCGGCTTGGCCGTTAACGTATACCGTAAAAAGATTTCCTTGTTTTACCAAAGCTATATGGCTCCATACATTTTGTGTTATTAAAGGTTCATCGGTCAATATGTCAAATCGATTGTTGGTAACATCTTCATAGGAATCAATATGAATTCTACCATCTAAAATATAGAACGATGGATTCCTAGAGTTTGGAGAGCCATTATCTTGCAGCCCAAAAATGGCATGATACGCTCCGTCCCAATTGGAATTATCCGGAAGTATCCATGCCTCAATGGTAAAAGCAGTAATGCCGTCTGCGAATGTATTTCCGGCCAAGGTTACATAATCATCAACGCCATCAAAATAGAGCGAATTATTGTTTTCGGCTATAACTGCTACATTTGCTGTAACCGTTCCTGAAATCAATGAAATATTTCCTGAAAGTCTCCCGGTTTGACCAGTAGCAACCCGAGTATAAACCGTGGTGTCAGCTATCGCATTTGTAACCGGAGTTATTGTAATACTTGGTGCAAAACCAGTATTTTCATTTAGCGAGACCTCAAAACCCGCAGGAGCCGTTATGACCAGGTCTTGATATGCATCTATGGCCGAAACATTAAAATTTAAAGATGAAGAAACCTGTCC
>JBARUM010000405.1:0-2339 GCA_049645725.1 Maribacter sp. | reverse complement strand
CATATTTGGTTCTTTTGGTTTTCCCAAGTTAGGTATTGTTGGTGCAGCTATCGGCACATTAGTTTCAAGAATGATTATGGTACTTTACATTTGGGCACTTCTAAGGAATAAAACAAAGTTTCGTGATTATGTAACCGGTTTTAACTTCAGAAAGGTTGAAAAACAAGTGATGCAAAAAATTATAGCCCTGGGTTTTCCCTCGGCGCTCCAGATGTTTTTTGAGGTTGCAATTTTTACAGCTGCTATTTGGTTAAGTGGTGTTCTAGGAAAGAACCCACAGGCTGCAAACCAGATTGCATTAAACTTAAGTAGCATGACCTTCATGTTCGGGATGGGTTTAGGAGTCGCAGCCATGATTAGGGTAGGTAACCAAAAAGGATTAAAAAACTTTGTGGAACTAAGAAGAATAGCCCAATCCATTTTTTTTCTAACTTTTTTATTGGAAATTATTTTTGCCATTTTTTTCCTTTTGGGAAGAAATTGGTTTCCTACGCTTTATTTGGATGTTACAGATGCTTTGAATTTGGCCGATAATACTGAAGTAATTTATCTAGCAGCCGAGCTATTGTTGGTTGCAGCTTTTTTTCAAATTTCAGATGGTGTACAAGTTGTGGTTTTAGGAGCTTTAAGGGGATTACAGGATGTTAAGATACCAACGCTTATAACCTTTGTAGCCTATTGGGGCATTGGTTTCCCTGTTTCCTATTACTTAGGCTTACATACGAATCTTGAAAGTGTCGGAATCTGGCTGGGATTACTTACTGGACTTACGGCATCTGCCATTATGTTGTATATTCGATTTAATTATTTGACAAGACGACTCATATTAAAATGAGGCGTCTCGTTACCCTGAGCTAAGTCGAAGGGTCTTTTGCTAAATTATTTTATTGAAAAATAAGCTATGGAATTTCCAAAATTTTTATTAGGGGATAATACTGATCATCCCGATGCGATATTTGTAATTCACACCAGTTACCCTCGTTTTATTATCAATCTAGAAAATGATGAGGTAGAGTGGTTGGAAGAATTTTCAAAAGAAGATGAAAAAGAGTTGGAATCCGAGGCGGAGAGTTTAATTGAGGCAGCTACTGCGTTTTACGATAGGGAAGTCTCCCGTTACGACGATTAGGTATTATGCTACAGGAATTGCTACAGCTAGATAAAGAGTTTTTTCTCTATTTAAATGGATTGGGAAATAATAGTTGGGATAACTGCTGGCAATTTATTTCTAATAAATACAGTGCCATACCTCTGTATCTTTTTCTTTTAATTCTTTCATATCAGAAGTTTGGTATAAAAAAAACAGTTTTACTCATTTTAAGTGTAGCCATTCTTATAACCGTATCTGATCAGTTGAGTAATTTTTTTAAATATGGTGTGGCAAGACTCAGGCCGTGTCATGATTCTACAATTTCTGGGTCCATGAGATTGGTCAAAAGCTATTGTGGTGGTAAATATGGTTATTTTTCAGCTCACGCATCCAACTCTTTTTCCCTAGCTGTTTTTTTTGGCATTATTCTCAAATCTGAAGTAAAAAGAATAAGCTTCTTTCTTTTATTATGGGCATCTTTAGTAGCGTATAGTCGGATATACATTGGAGTCCATTTTCCATTGGATATTCTTACAGGAGCTATAATTGGTTCCCTGCTTGGTTGGGTATTTGTTAAGTTATTTATATTTGCCCTCCGTAAATAAGCTTTATGATATCTAACTTAAGGTATTGGTTTTTAATTGCTTTAGTTGTCTTGGTTTATATCGCCGGGTCCTTAGTTACTCTTTTTGAAAATGATTCTGCCCAATTTGCCGTTATGGCCATGCGAATGGTTCAGGAAAACGATTTTTTTAATTTGTTCAAAGGCCCTAACGAATATTTGGACAAACCTCATATGCATTATTGGTTATCGGCAATCTCCTTTAAGATTTTTGGTATTTATGATTGGGCGTATCGTATTCCGGGGATACTGGCAACACTCCTGGGGGCTTACAGTTGTTATGGCTTAGGAAAGCATTTGTATAACGTACATACCGGAAAATTGGCTGCCCTTATATTTATGACTGCCCAAACTATTGTTTTAGGCGCAATTGATGTTCGTACCGATGCCGTCTTAACCGGATTCACGATTTTTTCTATATGGCACTTAACCAGTTATGTAGAGCATAGACGTTTATTCTCTATTGCGATGGGGGCTTTTGGTGCTGGAATTGCCTTTTCCACCAAGGGGCAAATTGCGCTATTGGTCATCGGCTTACCGTTTTTATGTCATATATGGTATACTCGAAAATGGAAAGTTTTTCTAAGTTGGAAGGTGATTTTTGCATTATTGGTTTTTGGTATTACC
>JBARUM010000404.1:0-3777 GCA_049645725.1 Maribacter sp. | reverse complement strand
GTTCATATCTGTAGTAAACATTCTAAGTTTTAATCTCTTGGTTTCTTCCAATGGATCCAAAGGTGCATTATTGAATGAATTTAAGATAGACACCACACTAGAAATTAGTCTGAAATTATTAGATTCCACAAAAACCCAATTATCCTTGTCCTCAGACAAAAGTATGGCGAGTTTGTCTCTATTAACTCCAATATTTTTTTCTTCCTCCTTAACCTCTAAAACTTTAGCGCTTGGAAACTGCTCTATTAATTGTTCTTCTGCTCCCCTACTTTTCTCATCCGCTATTACTATAATATTCTCTTCCTTATAATTTTCCTTTACATATTTCATCATGTGAATTCTAAGCAAATCTTCTTCCGTATATGAGAAAAATACATTTTGTAAGCTTATGTCACTTTTAGCTGGAACAGGGGCTATAACCGGAACTTGATGATTGGCAGCTTGCACCGCTACTTCTTTTAACGAACCGATGTCCAGAGGTCCAAAAATAGCGTTGTAATCCCCTAAATTTTCTCGAAGCAAAATTTCTTTTGTTTTGTTTAAATCCAATTGGTTATCAAAAGTCTTTACGTCAACCGAAACCCCTAACGACTTGATTGAATCTAAAGCGACCAATGCGCCGGAATATAATCCCAAGCTATATTTAAGACTATTTCTATTCTCAATGGTCCACTCTACAGATTCCTTATCGTTCAAATCCAACTTATCCAAACGAAACGGTAATAAGAACATTACTTTAGGACGATTTTCAACATTAATACTGTCCAAGAGGTTGATTTTATCTAAAATCAAAGAGTTACGCACTTCAAAATCCCCTATTTGATTCTTAGGCAATTTCAACACCATTCCAGCTTTTAGACCATCTTTTAAATCGGGATTCAACTGCAGTATTTCTGACCATGACAGTCCAAACTTTCGAGTAAGCCTAAATTCATTCTGCTTGGGTTTAACCTCGTAAAAGATATAATTATCCGTATTTATTTCTCCTGGATCAAGCTTCTTCTCCGGAAGCCTTATAATCATCCCTTCTTTTAAACCTCCTCTTTCAGTGATTTCAGGATTTAACCGGACCACATCTTCAGATTTCACACCAAATTGCTGTTCAAGGCGATAAAAATTCATCTTCGGCGGAACCGTGTAGGATATAAAAAGTTGTGTTTCCTGATTCTCTACCGTACTACCGGCAATTTTAGGCATTAACAACTCATAACCTTCCGCCAGATAGTTGGTAGTTTTGGAGAGTGCGGGATTCAAGACTAAAATGCTATCGATGGTAATACCGTATTTATGCGCAATGCTCCAACGCGTCTCTTTGGGAGCTACTGTATATTTTTCGTAATTAATGGGATCTATTGTAATTTCCTCTTCCTGCACCTCAGGATACCTAGGAATGCGGATAATCATTTTTTTCTTTAACTGCGAAGCATACAATTGTTTGTTATACTTTTTTATGTCATCCTCTGTAACTTCATATCGTTTTGCAATACCGTATAGTGTCTCCCTTTTATGAACTTTGTGTTCCCTAAACCCAATAGGTTCTCTTACCACGACCGAATCATTCATGATTCCTTTAATAAGAGCATCTACCCCATTACTAACATCTGGTTGTCCAGATTTAGGTTTTTCTGATGGAATTACCAGAATAGTATTAGGACTCAGCGTATCTCCGGATTTTAATTCCTTATTATATTGAAGAATACTTGCAGGTGTAACGCCGTACTGTCTGGCAATACTAGAAAGCGTTTCACCGGTCTTTACGGAATGTGTACTAAATTTTTGAGCAAATGCCATATTCGAAAAAGACACGACAAGTGCTATCGTAAAAAAGAATACTCTCAAATTATTTCTCATAGTTATTCCCATTCTATGGTTGCTGGGGGTTTGGAACTAATATCATATACGACACGATTTACTCCAGGGACTTTATTAATAATGTCATTGGACGTTTTTTGCAGAAATTCGTACGGTAAATTCACCCAATCAGCGGTCATACCATCTGTACTTTCCACAGCACGTAAAGCTACACATTTTTCATAAGTACGCTCGTCTCCCATTACCCCTACACTATTTACGGGCAAAAGCATAGCTCCGGCCTGCCAGACCTTATCATAAAGACCCCAATCCCGTAAACCCTGTATAAAAATATGATCTACCTCCTGTAAGATTTTAACTTTTTCCGCTGTAATATCCCCCAAGATGCGAATGGCCAATCCGGGTCCAGGAAAAGGGTGTCTGCCCAAACGCTCATCACCTACATTCATGCTTTTACCCACTCTACGCACCTCATCTTTAAACAACATTTTAAGTGGTTCCACTACCTTCAATTTCATAAAATCCGGTAATCCACCAACATTGTGGTGACTCTTAATAGTTGCGGACGGGCCGCCAGTCGCAGAAACCGATTCTATAACATCCGGATAAATAGTTCCCTGAGCCAACCACTTGGCATCCTCAACAAGATGCGCCTCATCATCAAAAACCTCTATAAATATCCGACCGATAATCTTTCTTTTGGTTTCGGGATCACTTTCCCCTGCCAATTCATCCAAAAAGCGTGCCGAAGCATCTACGCCTTTTACGTTTAGGCCCATACCTTTATATTGTTCAAGTACATCTTCAAACTCATTTTTTCTCAACAGGCCATTGTTTACAAATATGCAATGCAAATGCGTTCCAATCGCTTTATGTAATAAAACAGCGGCTACCGTAGAATCTACACCTCCGGACAGTCCCAATATAACTTTATCACTTCCTATTTTTTCTTTTAACGCTGAAACTGCAGATTCCACAAAGGCATCAGGTGTCCAAGTTTGCTCAATACCTGCTATGCCGACCAAAAAGTTTTCTAGTAATTGTTTCCCATCAGCAGTATGATATACCTCTGGATGAAATTGTATCCCATAAGTTTCCTCGTCATTGAATTTAAAAGCAGCGTTAGCCACATCGTTGGTACTTGCTAGTAAAGTTGTGTTTTCAGGAAGCTGTTTGATGGTATCTGCATGGCTCATCCAAACTTGGCTACCCTTATGAACATTCTCTAAAAAAGTGGAACTTGAATCCACTTGCGAAAGATTAGCCCTACCATATTCCCGAGTGTTGGATTTTTCTACATTCCCGCCATTGAAGTGCGCCAAATATTGCGCCCCGTAGCAAACGCCCAACAAAGGTTTCTTACCTTTTATTTCAGATAGATCTGGATGTGGGGCATCCTCTGCTCTGACGGAATATGGGGATCCCGAAAGAATCACCGCCTTATATTCAGAAAGGTCTTTGGGGGGCTTATTAAATGGTTTTATTTCAGAGAAAATATTCAATTCGCGAACGCGTCTACCAATCAATTGTGTATACTGAGAACCGAAGTCTAGAATGAGGACTTTGTTTTGCATGGGCAAAAATAGTAATTTGGATGTTTTGAAACGTTATCTTGTATAGTTATTTAGAGACTAGTAAAAGAAAAATTTATGAAACATATATCTTCAATAATATTTGCCTTAGCTATCATAATTGCAGCTTATTTTCTAGGAAATGCCTATATCAAAAGAGCCAATCCACCCCAAATAATTTCGGTTACTGGGTTGGGTAACGAGAATTTTACTTCGGACCTAATTGTATGGGAAGGACAGTTTTCGGCGAATAATACAGTTTTGAAATCGGCCTTTGACCAATTGAACAACGACAAAGACATCGTAAAATCCTATTTAGTTTCTAAAGGAATAGATGCAAAAACTATAATTTTTAATAGTGTACAAACAACGGAGTTAAGGGATAACAAATATG
>JBARUM010000403.1:0-1566 GCA_049645725.1 Maribacter sp. | reverse complement strand
GAAACCTACATTGGGGTGCTGGCAAGAAAAGATTTGGCAGAAACCCTACAAGGCCAAATTAATGACTCAATAAAGAAAGGAGCCAAAGTGCTCATGGGCAATGAAAGAGACGGGGCATATTTTTCCCCTACAATTCTTACCGATGTGGCTCCCGGAATGCCGGTATTTGACGGTGAAACATTTGGTCCTGTTGCAGCGGTTATCAAAGCTGAAAACAGAGGCGATGCAATTGAATTGGCGGCTAATTCCAATTATGGATTAGGTACCATGCTTTTCACCAAGGATACGGATTGGGCCAAAAAAGTGATATCCGATATTCCCGATGGGGCATATTTTATTAATGATATGGTAAAATCAGACCCAAGATTACCATTTGGCGGAACCAAGGCATCCGGTTATGGCAGGGAGCTTTCTAAGGAAGGCATTCTGGAATTTGTAAATAGAAAAACAGTTTATATAAAATAATTTTAAAATGAAGCAAGGAGAAGAAAACACAGAATTTGTTAAAGATCCTGAAAATGAGAAGCCTCACTATATCTTTCAAAAGAATCAGAAAACAGTAATTGGTGCTATTGTGATAATAGTTTTTTTACTGTTGATTACACTGGGAATTTTCGTCTCTGGTGTTGAGTTTAATTTGTAAACTTAAAAATGGTATTGTGACATCGGATGAACAACCAAAACCAATTTATGACGAATCCCCTTAAATTTTTTGGGCAAAGTATAAAACAGTATTGTAGCCCTACACTTTTTGTTCTTACAGCTGTATTCATTAATTCTTGTGCAACCTATAAAGAGAATCAGAATATATCATTTGCTGACAAAAACTATATAGCCGAACCTACCTACAGCTTCTATATTGCCGGAGGATTTGGAAATTCTTCCGATAATTCCAATTCAATTTTATTGGAAAAATTCAAGGAGGAATTAAATGAAGCCTCGGAAAACAGTACTCTTATTTTAACTGGAGATAATATTTCCGAGGAAGACGGTTCTTGGGAGAAGGATAGTTTACTTATAGACCAGCAATTACACTTGGTAAAAAACTACAAAGGGAAAACCGTTTTCATGCCCGGAAACAACGAATGGAAAAGCTATGAGTTGAACAAAATGGAACGGGTAGAGGATTATTTGAAGGAGATTGACTTAAAAGATGTCGCAGTGTTTCCAGAAAATGGTTGTCCAATCGAATATAAGGTCATCAACGATAATTTGGACCTGATTATTCTTGATTCCAAGTGGTTTGTGTCAAATTGGTCACGCCTAGAGGGCATCAACAGAAAATGTCCCAATATCACCACGAGGCGCAGGTTTATGGAGGAGCTGGAAGGCTATATTAACGATGCTCAAGGGAAAAATTTGGTGATAGCCATGCACCACCCAGCTATGGACAACGGCGTATATACAGGCACAGATACTTTTAAAGGACATATGACGCCGTTACCAATTTTGGGTACGCTTAGAAATTCTGTAATGGATTTAGGAGCATTCAATCCTGAACATGTGAATTCCAGAAGGTATAAATATCTAAGGATAGCGGTAAGTGCCCTGGCACAAGCGAGTGAT
>JBARUM010000402.1:0-1731 GCA_049645725.1 Maribacter sp. | reverse complement strand
CAAATAAGATTTTAGCCTTAAAAACATAAATACGCTAGCTGTATTGGTTTTACTAACGAATTGTGAGGTACACAAACGTCATGTAAACTCCCACAAGAATTATACCATCTCGCCAACCTAAACGAAGGCCTTTGGGAATGAAGACCAAAGGAAGAATAAGAAAGGATATTCCAAGCATCCAAAAAATATCATTACTCAATAAACCTTGATCAATAACCCGTATTGGTGTAATAATGGATGTTATGCCCAGTACGGCCAAAAGATTGAAAATATTGGACCCTATCAAATTCCCAAGAGAAATTGCTTTTTCCCTTTTTATGACGGCAATTACAGATGCTGCCAATTCCGGTATACTGGTACCCACAGAAACTACAGTAATCGCGATAACCCGTTCGCTTACACCAAAACTCGTCGCCATACCTACAGCACCGCTGATTAATAGTTCCGAACCACCCCAAAGAGCCATACCTCCTAAACCTAAAAAGAGAGCGGTCTTATATATAGGAAGTGTAACACTTGTGTCTTCTGCATCTTCTTCCTCGACTACAGGTTTTTGAAAACGAAGTAGATATACAAGAAACAGAAAAAGAGAAATTACCATAATGGTGCCTTCATACTGTTCCAAAACACCATCAAAATATATAAATCCAAAGAACATTAACGAAGCCAACATCATTACCGGCCAATCGGTTGTATAAAAACTCTTCCGCACATTTATGGAACTCAGAATAACGGTAATTGCTAAAACAAGCCCTAAGTTGGCAATATTTGAACCCACAACGTTACCCAACGCCAAATCAGGAAAACCATCCAATGCGGCATTTATACTGACTATAAGTTCTGGAGCCGATGTTGCAAAGGAAACCACGGTCATACCTATTACTATTTTAGGAATGTTGAGCTTCAGAGAAAGGTCTACTGCTGATTTCAACAACCAATTACCTCCTGCAATCAAAAGTGCCAACCCACCTAGAACTAGTAAAAAATTCTGCATTTATTCAGGTTTTAAACAAATATAGGCGAAGTATCTGGCTTAATTGAACACAATTCAAGTATCAAAGTAAACTTTATAAGATAAAAATAACCGCTAAGCTAAAACAGGATTGTAGAATTTATGTGACTAATTAAAGGGTTAAGCAGGCAACGCATACATATTTGGAAATTTAAAGGAAGAAATTCAACAAAAATGAACAAAAGGCTCTTTTTATGACAAATTAACCGAAAGATTCCCCTAGAAAACCCAAAAGCGACTTAAAATACCCTTTCAATCATTGCAGATAGGAATGCAAAATACTCTTAGTAGTAATTAATTAAAACATTTTTGTAGGCTTCAAATATAATATAGAAACATATTACGTTTTTATACTTACATAATTGTATCTGATTGTATTGATTTAACAGAATTTCTTAACAGCTTGCCAACATCTTATATATCTTCTTCGGATAATCAATTAAAGAAGCCTTAACTTAAAACTTGTATTAAATGATAATCCTAATAAAAATTCTAGTTTATCTTTTGTTATCAATAATCCTACATGCTATTTAGGAAAAAATTGTTCAACGGACCTCCTATAAAAACTAGCTAAGGCCGCGTTTTAAATTTTGTACTTTTACCAAAACCAACCACATCGGTAAACATGTTCAAGATTCTTGCAAAAATAAATAAATTCATTCTCCCATCATTTTCAAAGCAACGTTTATACCTATCCAAAGCGTCAAAACTACAATTAG
>JBARUM010000401.1:0-1603 GCA_049645725.1 Maribacter sp. | reverse complement strand
TCTACAAATACCGATTTAAAAAATAATTCTATATGTTCCATATTATAAGTCTTCAGTCCTCAGTTCGCAGTCTTCAGTTTATGGCTTACGGCCTACTGATCACTGTTTACTGCGTACTATTTTTAGTCTTCGATTAAATCTTTGTTTCTGCTACGTTGTACCCAGATAATAATACCTACCACAATTAACGCCATTGGAGGTAATACCATAAAACCGTTGTTCTCGTAACCAATAGCATATAAACCAGTTTTTTCTACAGGGTCTCCAAGAACCTTAAATCCGAACAAAGTTCCAGATCCTAAAAGTTCTCTAAAAAAGCCTACGATGATTAAAATTACACCGTATCCCAATGCATTACCAATACCATCCAAGAATGATCTCCAAGGGCCATTGGCCAAAGCAAAGGCTTCAAAACGTCCCATGATAATACAGTTTGTAATAATCAACCCGATAAACACCGATAACTCCTTACTTAGCGTATAAGCAAAAGCCTTTAATACTTGATCTACTATAATCACTAAAGTAGCCACAACTATAAGTTGCACTATAATTCTAATTTTTGATGGAATGATATTTCGCATTAATGAAATCACCACGTTTCCAACTCCCATAACAAACATAACAGAAATCGCCATTACAATAGACGGTTTTAACTGCGCCGTAATTGCCAATGCAGAACATATTCCCAAAACCTGAATGGTAATAGGGTTGTTGTCCGCTAAGGGATCCATGATTAGTTTACTATCTTTTTTTGATAAAAGTCCCATACACTATTAATTTAAGGTCTTGAAATAAGGCATATACATTTTTATATCCTTGCTTAACATAACAGCAAGTCCGTCTCCTGTGATCGTTGCACCTGCCAGAGCATCAATCTCTTGGTCGTCTTTTATTAAGTTTTTCGGATCGTTATTTCCTTTGGCTACTGAGATCCCTTTAAAAACACCACCATCTAAAAACTTCTCTCCAGTAAAATCATCCATAAAGTAGCGCTGCTTAATCTCTGCGCCTAAACCAGGTGTTTCACCTTTGTGATCAAAATACACGCCTTGAATGGTCAAGCTTTTGTCTAAAGCCACAAAGCCCCAAATAGCATCCCAAAGTCCTTTTCCCCTTACAGGTACTATATAGACTTCTTGACCATCTTTTTTCTCACCGACAAAAATTGGAAGCCGCCTTTTATAATCACCTTTTTTGGCTTTTGTTTCTTCCTTTTTGATGTCGATAAGGTAAGCTTCGTCATTTTCCTTAAGCTCACCATCTTGAAAAACATATTGCTTTTTAATGTATTTTTTAAATTCTTCCTCCACGTTATCTGTTGAAATAAACTGAACATCATTCGCGCCCTCATTATTGTTTACGCCTAATGCGTAAAGAATGTTTTGTTGTTTTTCAAATCTTTCGTTGGCTTTTACCATAGGTTTTAAACCTGAAGCCAAACCTGCCAATATAGCGCCAACTACAACCACCATAATGATTGAAAAGATGACTGTATAGCTATTTTTTTCTGTGTCTAATGCCATAATTATGCTGCTTTAACTTTTACACGCTTCATTCTACGTTTTACATTCCCTTGAATTACATAATGATCAATGGTTGGTGC
>JBARUM010000400.1:0-7109 GCA_049645725.1 Maribacter sp. | reverse complement strand
ATCCGAACCTTGAAGCAATATAACATCTATCTCCTTTGGAGCGTGCTTCATCAAAGCCATTTGATAAGGACCATAAATTGTCGGTGTCAGTTCACCATTCTCCACTTCCATTTTTTCAAACATGGAAGCGCTCATTCCCATTATGATAGCGCCTTCGCATTGTGCTCTAACTTGATTAGGATTTACGACCAACCCGGGATCCATAACGCAGGTAACTTTGTGTACTCTTATTTCATTATTCACAATGGAAACTTCTGCAATTTCGGCACAAGGGGTGTTTGTATCTGTAGAGACAGCAAATCCCATTGCCCTACCCTGGATTACTTTATCCGTATATCCCACTTTTTCCACAATGGTCGTTATGACAGACTTTAAACGCTTTCCCCTTTTATCATCGGGAATCTGAGACAGTCGAAATTCAGCAGGGTTTTTACCAGCTTTAACCGCTAGTTCATCCATGAAACTCTCAATTGCAAAAGTGTTAGCCAAAAGTCCAAGACTTCTCCACCAACTAGTGGCAAAAGGCAGTTTTACACGCCAAGAAATTGCCCGATAATTAGGTATTGCTCTATATTGAATCATTCCTCCACGCCAAGCACCCACATCAGCACCCAAAATAGGTTCTACAATTCTAGGTAAGATGGGTGAACCAAATGCTACATCCCCACTAGAAACGTTATGTTCCATAGCCTCAATCATGCCGTTTTCTAAAAGCTTCGCCTTCAAAACATGATGTGTAGGCGGTCTAAAAGTATCATTCTGAAATTCTTCCTTTCTAGTAAAAAAACACTTTACCGGCTTGCCAACAGCTTTTGACAAAGCAGCGGCCTGAATACCATTTGGAGTATGTAGTCGTCTGCCAAAACCTCCTCCTAAAAAGGTAGGAACTATATTTACCTGTTCGGCATCAAAACCTAAACGTTCCGCTATTTCCCCACGGGTGATATTTACCACCTGCGTAGACATAATTATAGTGGCTTTATCAGCTTCAACATTTGCCAAAGCTCCATTTGGTTCCAATTGAGCATGCGCACCTATTGGACTCCAATACTCAGAAACAATGGTATTTTCTTTATCCTGCAAGATGCGTTCTGCATCTCCCTCCTTTTGAATTACGAATGGCTCTCCTTTCCCAACTGTAACCATAGCCCTTATATCTGATGTCCGTAAATCATCTTGACTTTCCCATTGGACATCAATAACTGCTTTTGCATTTTCGGCCTCAATCAAGGAATTAGCTACCACACCTACGAAATCTTTTTCTTTAACCACCTTAACAACGCCTGGCATTCCCTCCGCCTTAGAAGTATCGGCTCCCAAATATTTTGAGCCTATTCTAGTGGGCCGCACCACTGCCCCGTATAGCATATTCGGCATTATAGCATCCATTCCAAAAATAGGCGCGCCAAATACTTTATCAATCAAATCCACCCTAGCAATGGGCTTACCAACAAATTTATAGTCCGCTATTGGTTTTAGTTCTGGGATATCAGGAATATTCCATTCAGAAATTCCTTCCATCACCTGGGCATAGGTCATGGTTTTAGCTCCACCTGAAATGACACCATCAATAATTGTAAGACCCGAGGCTTCTACTTGCATTTTTTTTGCGGCCTCTATTTTTATCATTTCACGCATAGTTGCGGCCAATTCACGAAGTGGCATCCAAAGTGAAGAAACCGAGGTACTCCCACCAGTTGCAAATCCATCCATATTTCCAGAAGCAGAATCTGCATGCACAACGCTAATCTGTTCCATAGAAACGTCTAGCTCATCAGCCGCCATTTGCGCCAAGCTTGTAAAAGTACCTTGGCCCATTTCTACTTTTGGACTATGTAATACAACCTTATTCTCATTTGTTATTTCAAACCAAATAATAGGCGTATCGGTATTTCCCTGATATGTTGCTTCTGCAGTATTGACCACACCTGCAATACCCCTTCGAATCGGATTTCTAAACAAATAAGTACCCACGGCCAATACACCAATAGTACCTAAGCCACCACTTACCAAAAATTTACGTCGCGATACTTTTTTCTTTTCCGACATGAATTATAAGTTTGAAGTTTCAGATACTTCTTTAGGCATATTTAATTCTGCTGCCCTGTGAATAGCTTTTCGCATTCGATAGTAGGTAGCACAGCGACAAACATTGATAATATTCTTGTCGATATCTTCATCCGTTGGGTTTGGAATTTTGTCCAATAACGCGGCGGTAGCCATCATAAAGCCCGGCTGGCAATATCCACATTGTGGCACCACCTCTTCAATCCATGCTTGTTGTACAGGGTGAGGATTTTCCTTTGTACCCAATCCTTCTATGGTGGTAATATTCTTTCCCTCTGCAAATTTTACTGCATATGAACATGATCGCACCGCTTCGCCATCAACATGTAGCGTACAAGCCCCACAAGTAGCTTTGCCACAACCAAACTTTGTTCCTTTTAAATCCAGAATATCCCTGATGACCCAAAGCAATGGGGTGTTATCGTCGGTGATTTCCACGATATATGAAACGCTATTTACGTTTAATGAAATTTTCATAGGAGTATCTTTTATTCCGATGGAATTAGCGCACCATCTTTAAACCAATTTTCAACTGCAGTCTTAAAATCTTCCTTTGATACCGGAGGAGGCGTTCTCTTTTTTCCATTGGCGTCAACACCTGGTTCCCATGCCCATAGCACCAACTCGTCCTCCGTCATATGCTTTATTAATTCTTCATGATTTTTACCGCCATTGGTCTCTTTATCGAGTATTTGTTTTGCAATTTCTGTTCTACTAACTCCTTGCCAGCCCATAGAAGCTGGTGCCAAGGACCAATGTGGGGCTCCAGGCACACCAGAATAATCGTTGTTTTCAGATTGATGACAGGTAGTACATTTTGTAGCCTGAAATCCCATATCATCCGTACCTCTTGCCATATCAAAATAGTGCGGATGACTGGTATCCCCCTGCTTTGGAATATTGTCATTTGGATGACAGTTCATACAGCGTTGATGTGTTATAACATCCATCATTTTGTTGAAATCCTCATCTGAATTCAGCTTACCGGTATCTTCTATCGCCATAACCGCATATTCAGAAATACTGGGTCCATTAGTTCCTGCTAAGAGGATACCGACCACAAAAAGGATTGGAAGTAATAATCTTATTCTTACTTTCATGGGCGGCTCTTGTTTTAAACTATTACATCTAAAAGTTAAGAAAATTTCTGTTGGAACAACCAGAAACTCTAAATCATTTAGATAATATTTAGATATGACTAGGCTCTTGGTAAGAATACTTCCGCCATCATACACCTAGCACTTCCGCCACCACAGGTTTCAATGGTTTCCAAAGAGCTGTGAATGATCTGGCAGTATTTTTCAATAGCTTTGATCTGATCGGGTTTAAGACTATTAAAAGCAGCAGTACTCATTACCATAAACCGCTGTTCTTTGGCTCCAATGACTTGAAGCATATTAACCGCAAAATGATGCATCTGCTCCTCGTTTATGGCTATGATGTCTTTACCATCTTTCTTTAGATGATCCAATACATTTTTACGCTCCTTTTTATCATCAATAGTGTCCAAACAAATAACCACAAAAGTTTCGGCCATGGCCATCATTACGTTGGTATGGTAAATAGGTAAACGTTCCCCGTTTACAGATTGGTAAGCAGTAAAAATAACAGGGAAACAATCAAAATCTTCACAGAACTCTATAAAGAGGTCTTCATGAGCTCTTTCAGAAAGTGCACAATACGCTTTTTGATGTTCTCTGTCCTTTAAAATACTACCAGTTCCTTCTAAGAAAAGACCTTCTTTCTCTGCGGATGTATAATCAACGATATCATTTATAACAAAGCCTTTCTCTTCCAAAATATCAAAGATATCCTCTCTTCGTTCTTTTCTACGATTTTCAGCGAACATTGGATATACCACAACAGTTCCGTTATCGTGAAAGGAAACCCAATTATTGGGAAAAATAGAATCTGGGGTATCATTTTCTTTCCTATCATCCACAACAATTACATTCACCCCGTTTTGTCTTAAAACCTTTACGAAATCATCGAACTCCTTTTGAGCCCTTTCATTTATTGTTTGATTTTTTATATCCAAATCTTCTTGGAAATAATTGTTCACGGCTGTCTGCTCGTTCATACGAAAGGCCACCGGACGTATCATTAAAATTGTATTGGTAATTTGCATATAAACTGAATTACTGCCTAATTAAGGGCATGGTGCTACATCTTAAGAGTCCTTCTTGCTTAGAAATTTCCGAATATGGAATTTCTTCTACAGTAAAACCATGTGTTCTAAGCCAATTATTTAATCTTGTGAAATTTTGTTCAGAAACTATGACCTCTGGAGAAATAGAAAATACATTACTAAACATTTGGTACATTTCCTCTGCCGTAATTTCGAATACATTTTCCTTTCCAAAAAAATCTAGCAACCACTGGTATTCCTCTTGAACCAAAAACCCGTTTCTATGAAGAATAGCCTTTCCCTTACCTAAGGGTTGAAAACAACAATCCAAATGTAGTGCATTTTCTCTAGCGTTTGTTGACTTTCGAAGCTCAAAGGATTTTACCAACTTAGTTGGAAATTGATTCTTAATATATTCCACTGCAGCCAAGTTTGTTCTGGCAGTGATATATGCAGCATAATCGGGAGCTGTGTAGGTACCAATAAAAATATAATTATTCCAAGGCATTACGTCACCACCTTCTACGTGTACTTTTTCTGGTGGACGTAAAATATTCTTGCTATCAATTTTATCCAAAACGTGCAAAATTGCATCCACTTCTTTTTCTCTATCAGGAAGAATATTGGCTACAATCAATTTATCCTCAATAACAAAAGCGATATCGCGTGAAAAAATCTGATTACAGTTTTTTAGGACCTCCGGTCTATATACTTTTACACCGTACTTACGAAAAACGGCGGCAAAAGCATCCATTTCTTTAACCATATCACTTTCCTTGGGATAGGTTCCGGCAAGAATATGTTCCAAAGATTTTGGATCATATGCCTCTTCTGGCTTGGTAGTTGGGCCGCAACTTTCAGCTGTACCTAAAACCACCGCTTCCAATTGAGAAATCTCATCATTAATATTTAAACGAAGCATATTTTAATTTTTCGTAAAAGATAAAATTCATTTCCGGGATAAAAAAAAGCTCTTTTAAAAATTAAAAGAGCTTCTATTGTTTTTTATAAAGTAGCAATCTACCTTGACCCAACCTCTATAAAAGGTCTTTGTGTTGCGCCTGTATACACTTGTCTTGGTCTTCCTATAGGTTCATTGTTTAAGCGCATTTCTCTCCATTGTGCAATCCAACCCGGAAGTCTGCCCAAAGCAAACATTACTGTAAACATCTCCGTAGGCATTCCTAGTGCCCTGTAGATAATCCCCGAATAGAAATCCACGTTGGGATACAATTTTCTATCTACAAAATACTGGTCTTCCAATGCTTCTTTTGCCAACCCCTTTGCTATCTCTAAAATAGGATCTTCAATACCCAAATCGGCCAGCACTTCCTCAGCTGCACTTTTTATGATTTTAGCTCTTGGATCGAAGTTTTTATAGACTCTATGTCCAAAACCCATTAATCTAAACGAATCATTCTTATCCTTTGCCTTAGCCATATATTTTTTTGTATCGCCACCATCTGCCGCGATAGCCTCCAACATTTCAAGAACTGCTTGGTTAGCACCACCATGGAGAGGACCCCAGAGTGCCGAAATACCTGCGGAAAGTGAAGCAAAAAGCCCAGCATGTGACGAACCAACGATTCTAACCGTAGAGGTAGAACAGTTTTGTTCATGATCTGCGTGCAAAATCAATAATTTGTCCAGAGCATCTATGACAATTTTATTTCTTTTATATTCTTGGGAGGGTTTTTTGAACATCATTTTATGGATGTTCTCAACATAACCCAGGGTATCATCACCGTAATCTAATGGTAGGCCTTTTTTCTTTCGCAAGGTCCAGGCTACTAGAACCGGGAACTTAGCCATTATCCTAACAATAGCCCCATACATCTCGTCCTTTGAAGTAACATTTACAGAAACAGGGTTAAAAGCAATCAATGCACTGGTCAGAGAGGATAGCACACCCATGGGATGGGCAGATTTTGGAAAAGCATCCAAAATCTTTTTCATTTCCTCATCAACATGTGATTCGTTTTTTATGTCTATATGAAAAGCTTCTAATTGCTCTTTGTTCGGTAATTCTCCAAAAATTAATAAATATGCCACTTCTAAAAAACCAGCCTTCTCGGCCAATTCCTCAATGGAATAACCTCTGTATCTTAAAATACCGTTTTCCCCATCCAAAAAAGTAATAGCACTCTCACAAGAACCTGTGTTCTTGTATCCAGGGTCTATGGTAATAATACCTTCGGTGACGGAACGCAATGTTTTTATGTCTATCGCAAGTTCATCTTCAGTTCCCTTTATTACAGGAAACTCAAATTTTTTACCATTATATTCTAACGTAGCTTTATCTGACATTTGTAGTATTTACTTATTATTGAGGGGGTGTAAATTTAAGAAAAAGAGATGGTTTTAACAATTAAACAATCTCTTTAGAAATTTATTAACATGACTTTTTTTAAACCTTGAAAGTTAAACTTTCAGCTACAAGAGATATAAAGACTTGTAGTATTCATCCAGTGATTTTTCCCACGTAAACCTCATTTTCTTTGCATTTGCTTTAATCTTTTTCCATCTTGATTGATCATTCTCCCAGATATCCAATGCTTGGTCAAAAATCTTTACCATATTCTTTATTTTTTGATCATAGGTTTTTCCATCAAAGGCAAATCCCGTCTTCAAGTGTTCTACCGTATCTTTAAGACCTCCTGTATGATGCACCAAACAGGGGTTTCCGTTTCGCATGGCCAACATTTGACTGATACCACACGGTTCAAAAAGACTTGGCATGAAATAAAGATCTGTTTCCAAATACATAGAATCAATTAGGTCTTCCGATTGACCATTGGTAAATATGAAGTTTTTATATTTATAGCTCATATTTCTAAAATGCTCCTCATAACCCGGGTCACCAGTGCCTAACAACATAAAAATTCCTTCCACTTTATCCAATCTCTTTAACATA
>JBARUM010000399.1:0-4963 GCA_049645725.1 Maribacter sp. | reverse complement strand
ACTATACTATCAGATTAGTACCTGGTTCAAGGGTGCTGGTTTTTTCATATATAGGTTTTAACACGAAAGAGGTAACCGTAAATGCCGCAAATCTCAATGTGGTTTTAGAGGAAGACACGGAAAATCTGGATGAGGTGGTCGTTATTGGCTATGCAACGGTAGCCCGTGAAAAAGTACTTGGAGCCCTATCTTCAGTAAAGGCGGAAAAAATTTCTCAGGTGACTCCAACAAATGCTTTTGAAGGAGTGCAGGGGCGTCTAGCCGGAGTGCAAATAGCAACAAATGGGGGCCCTGGCGCTGGTTTCGACATCAGGGTGCGGGGTACTTCTACATTTAGTGCGGGCGGTACAGGTCCCTTATATGTTGTTGACGGACAGCAATTGGACAACATTGATAATATTGACCCAAACGACATCGCTTCTTTAGAAGTGCTAAAGGATGGTGCTACAACGGCCATCTATGGCACCAGAGGTGCCAATGGGGTTGTGTTGATTACGACCAAATCCGGTAAATCTGGTGAGGTTAGTGTTGATGTTAATGTTGTGACAGGTGTAAATAGTCTGAATGGTGCTATACCGGTGGCAAATACTGCACAGCGTTTATTTTATGAAGATGTCAGAAGAACGGATGCCCAAAGATTAAACCCTGTTGAAGGTCAGCGGGACTCATTAAGTCTATTATCCAGAAATTCATTTGACCTACAAGATTTGATTACAAGAGCAGCTTTTAGAAATCAGGTGAATGTTGCAGTGAGCGCTGGAAGTGAAAAATTAAAGGCATATTGGAATACTGGATTTTTAAATGAGGATGGTATTGTGCTCAATAGTGATTTTAAGAGGATTAATACACGTTTCAAGCTTGACTTTGTCCCTAATAAGAAATTGGCAATAAGCTCTACTTTCAATGCCTCTTTTGAGGAGTTGAACGGATTGAGCGAAGGACAGGTCTTTCAACAATTGGTCGAACGTATTGCCTATTTTCCTATTTTCGAGCCCAATGGTACTTTAACACCAGAGATAGCAGGTAGACAGAACCCCGTGGCAGAGGCTCTTTTGCGCCAACAGCGCCTTAGGACTTGGAGAGGTCAGAGCTTTAATTTTATACAATATAAGATAACTCCTTCTTTTTCTATTAAGTCCACCTTAGGACTTAACTTCAGATTGCGAAGAAATAATGATTTTTCGCCCCTTTTGGTCTTGAATCCCAGAAATACTAACCCCATTGCTAGTTTTCGGGATCGTATAGATTACGATATACAACAGGAAAATTTTGTTAATTATACCAATGTATTCGGTAAGCACAGTGTATCCAGTTTTGCAGGTATGCAAATACAGCGCAGGTTTCAAGAGGAGTTTGGCATTTCAAATGCTTTATTCGTCTCAGAAGATATTCGCACGTTCAATAACGTAGATCCTGACGGTTTGGGTATAAATGGAGGTCAAACTTTTAATACAAGAAGTAATTTATTCTCGTTGTTCGCAGGTTTCAATTATGATTTTGACAATAAGTATTTATTCAGTGGTACTATTCGTCGAGATGGATCATCACGTTTTGGGGATAATCGGGAATTCGGTTATTTTCCATCGGGATCTATTGGTTGGCGTGTCAGCAATGAGCCTTTTCTCAAGGAGAGCGACCTTATTAACAATTTGATCATAAGGGCTAGTTACGGGGAAACTGGTAACGACCGAATTGGAGACTACGAATTTACATCGGCTTTTATTCCTGGTGCAGTCTATGATGGTATCAGTGGTGTTGCACCTAGCAGATTAGGTAATCCCGACTTAAGTTGGGAAAGCACCAATCAAACCAACTTGGGCTTTGATTTAGGCATGTTCAGAAATCGCCTTACCCTTAGTATTGATGCCTATCGAAAAGATACTGAAGATCTTTTGGCGAGCGTGCCTTTGCCTGAAGAATCAGGTTTTGAAGGAATTAGACAAAATGTAGGCGCCGTCCGTAATCAAGGTATTGAAATCAACGTAGGTGGAACTATCCTGCGCACTAAGGATTTTAGTTGGAATAGTAATTTTAATATAAGTTTCCAAGAGAATGAAGTAACTCGGTTGTTCCAAGGAATACCTTTCCAATCTGGAGATTATAGAGTAGAAGAAGGCCAGCCTATTGGTAATATTTTTGGATTTAAGAATCTTGGGGTCTATCAATACGATGAATCGAATGCGTTTACCAATGATGGGGTTCAATTAACACCTAACTTCGACGGAGCTGGCATTTTTACGAACTATACACTTAACGGAGCTGAGTTCTCAGGGGATGTTAACCAAATTAGAAATGATGGCCGTGTGGCCGAAGGTGGCGATATCATTTGGGACGACGTAGATGGTGACTTTGTGATTACTAATGATGACCGACAAATTATTGGTAACGGACTTCCCACATCTTTTGGCGGCTTTAACAATGATTTTGTTTACAAAGACCTTAGCTTGAGCTTTCTTTTGGATTTTACATTGGGGAACGATCTTTGGCGAAGGTATGATGAAGCCCGTAACGATTTAAATTCCTCAAACGAAACCCCTGGTCCAGACCGTATAGAAGGGGCATGGTTGAACCCTGGTGACGTCACGGTATACCCTAGACTTACTCGTGTACCGCAGAACAGGGATAGGCCCAATAGCTTCTTTGTGACTGATGGTGGGTTTATCCGCTTACGGTTCGTGCGGCTTGGATACAGCCTACCAAAATCTATTTTGGATGATTTAGGGTTTATTAAAAAGTGTTCTTTTTTCGTTTCAGCGAACAATCTGTTAACTTGGACAAACTACGAAGGCTATAACCCAGAATTGGGTACAAGGGGTAACCCATTACAACCTGGAGTGGACAACTTAAGGTACCCCAACGACCGTGAAGTAATTATGGGACTCAATCTTAAATTTTAAAATAAAGAACTATGAAATCTTTCAATATAAAAAACTATATCGCTAGGATACTTCTCGTTTTAATGGCGTGTCTATTTTCAGTTTCATGTGATGAATTGGTAGACGAATCCCCAATTAGTGAAATTGACCCCAACAATTTTTTTAGAACTAATAATGACGCCCTTGGAGCTATTATTGGCATGTATGATGCTATGCAACCCACTTTTAGACAAAACCACTACTTCTGGGGTGAATTTAGGGCCGATAGTTATATCAATGGTAACGAAGGGGCACAGGCCAATAATATTGAACTGACCACTAACGACGTTACCTCAGGCAATACGCCCGTATTACGTTGGGATAACTTTTACGATATGATTAATAGGGCAAACTATGCTATTGCCAATATTCCTCAAATTCAAGGTTTCGATGCTAATTTATTAGGAGAAGCACAAGCGATGAGGGCCTATGCTTACTTTCAAGCCATAAGAGTTTGGGGAAGTGTTCCGCTTTTTACCGAGCCTGTGACCGTTGCAGGACCAGAGTTACAAAAATCCCGTACCGATGCCAATACTATTCTAAACGAGGTAATTATACCGGACATGCTGGCTGCCGAGGAGAATATGGATTTACTGAGAAATCAATTCCGGTTCTCACTAACAAGTATTTGGGCACTTCAGGCGGAGGTGTATGGATTCTTAGGCGACGATATCAATGCCAAAATTGCTTTGGAGAAGATAGTTGGAAGTAATGAATTTAGTTTGGTGACCTCTGCCAGGGATTGGCAAAACCTTTTTCTAAATGATGATGTAGATCCTTTTGACCCAAATTCTGAAAGCGCTGGGCCGATGAAAATACAACAAGGACCAGAGCTAATTATGTCTATTGGATTTAGTCTTAATGAAGATCAGGGTCCGGGTAATGCCAATAGAGCCGGTATTTTTAATCTGTTTTTCGCGGGCATTCCATCATTTACGCTTTCTCCCGCTCTTGAAAACAAGTGGAGAGAAAAATTTCCGATTGACTCTTTAGGATGGGTCACCAAATATCCAGATACCGATCCTATATTAACAACAACAAACGATGATGGTGAAGAGGAATTTGTTTATGGTGATTATCGTTATTACTTATCTAGAGAAAATGGAACAAATTTAGAGTCAAAAGGTTTAGGTAACGCCAGACTGGCGAAATACAATAAAGCAAATTTTAACCAAGCTTTTGACGACAGCGATATGGTATTGTATCGATACGCCAATATCATTTTATATTTGGCTGAAGTAGAAAACAGACTTGGAAACGATGCCACGGCCTTGGCCTTGATTAATGAGTTTAGAACCGCAAGACAATTGCCCTTGGTAGATGCAACAGAATTCGGGGCAAACGTTGATGAACGGGAAATTTTTATTCTCGATGAGCGTCATCTGGAACTTTTGGGGGAAGCTCAAAGATGGTGGGACCTTAGAAGAACCAATAGGGCGCTGGAAATAATGAATCCAATATTGGATACCCTAAGTGGGGGAGTACCTTTGACCCAAGAGCGCTTGTTGTTCCCGATTTTTGATGAACATTTGGTTGAGAACCCCGCATTGGACCAAACCCCAGGTTACTAGAATAGTATCATAAATAAAATATCTAAAGATGAAAAAAATAAAGAATATAAAAATTTTGGCACTGGCAAGCTTAAGTATGATTCTATTTGGCTGCGACCTGGATTTACAGGAGAGATTTGTTTTTGAGCCTGAAATAGACCTCACCGATCCATTTGATGATATTACAGCTTGGGAGTTTTTTAATTTACCACAAGTAAATGGGCTTGATGAGGATGGCACACTAAATGGTGACAAATTTGATTATTTAGTTGCCGCGATACAGGCTGCCGGTATGGTAGATGAATACAATACTTCTAATAGTGGAAGAACTTATTTGATGCTCACCAATAATTCGTTTATAGGTGAAGGGGATATAATTCAATTGATAACAGGATCGGAGGAGGTTGCCGAAGGTGAAACACCAGCAGAGGTTATGGCAAGAGCGGATCTAGACGTTTTAAGGTTAATTTTACAATACCATATTATTACCACCTATAT
>JBARUM010000398.1:0-3054 GCA_049645725.1 Maribacter sp. | reverse complement strand
GGCATTACCTGTCCTTTGGCCAGATATTGCCGCCGATTTGTATCCGGATAAAACAACTGATGAAAGAAAAGGAATTTATGCTATCATTTCTACCATATTCATATTTTCCTATGCCTTTGGTCAAGCTATATTCGGTAAAATTTTTGATAAGCTGGGAACAAGGATTGGGTTTACATTGTCCATTGGTTTTTGGTCCGTTGCAACAGCACTGCATGCCTTTGCTAAAGGTGTAGTGAGTCTTAGTTTTTTTCGTTCTTTATTAGGTATTGCAGAGGCAGGAAACTGGCCGGGAGCAGCAAAGGGAAATGCAGAATGGTTTCCGACTAAAGAACGGGCATTTGCACAAGGTCTTTTTAATTCAGGTGCGGCCATTGGAGGAATCATAGCCTTCCCTACCATAGGCTTATTATCCGTTTATTTTAATTGGCAATGGATTTTCATATTAGTAGGTATAACAGGATTATTATGGCTAATACCATGGTGGATTTTAGTAAAATCCCCACCTAAAAAGCACCCATGGATAACCGATGAAGAACGTACTTATATCTTAACCGGACAGAAAAACCAAGATGAAGATGCAGATGGAGAGTTTGACGATGGTTATAACCCGGATACGACTAAAATGCTTAAACACAAGGAAAGTTGGGGTGTTATCATCGCTTCCGCAGCCCTTGACCCAATTTGGTGGTTGTTTATTTTTTGGATTCCTATATACCTAAACGAAGTTTATGGGATGGATGTGAAATCAATTGGTTTTTACGCTTGGGTGCCCTATGTCGGCGCAATGTTAGGAGCTTGGTTTGGAGGACTTTTAGCTCAAAACCGCATCAAAGCAGGTTGGACTGTGAACAAAACACGTAAGTTCGTAATTACCCTAGGATGTTTGATTATGCTACCCACTTTACTGGCGATGGCAAATCCTGGAGGACCAGAAATAGCGGTTGTTTTAATGGCAGTTATATTATTTGGATTCCAGACAGCGATTGGAAATGTTCAAACTCTGCCAAGTGATTTGTTCGGAGGTAAAACAGTGGGTACCCTTTCTGGGTTTGCTGGAATGGCGGCTAAGTTGGGTGCATTTGGACTAACGGCCTTGGTGCCTTGGCTCACATCAGGCGGTAATTATACGCCAGCATTCGTTATAGGCGCTGCATTAGCTATAATAACTATGGCCAGTGTTTGGGTTTTATGCCCAAAAATTGAGCCGCTTAAAAATAAAATATAAACAAAAGTAAAATAGATTTAATTTGATATAATATGAGTAAAACGGGAAAAGTAGCAGTAATTACCGGGGCTACCGGGGGTATTGGTTTTGAAGTAGCAAAAAGACTAGGCAAAGATGGATATACCGTTGTTCTAAACGGCATAGATGACGAAGCTGGAGCAAAAAGAATAAAGGAACTTACTGCTGAAGGAATAACAGCAGAATATAAAGGTTTCGATGTTACAAACGACGACGCGGTAAGCTCCAACATAAAAGCTATTGGTGATAAGTACGGTAAAATAGATGTTCTCGTAAATAATGCGGGTGGTCTAGGAGGAAGGTCTAGGTTTGAGGAGATGACAACCGAGTTCTACAGAAATGTGATGGCTTTGAATCTTGATTCTGTGTTCTTTGCTTCAAGAGCCGCAATCCCTTTTCTAAAGAAGGGAGAGCATCCCTCTATTATCAACTATACCTCCAACGCAGGTTGGACCGCTGGTGGTCCAGGTGCAGGAATTTATGGTACTTCTAAAGCAGGAGTACATGCTATAACTAGGGCATTAGCTAAGGATTTGGCTGAATATGGTATTCGTGTAAACGCTGTTTCTCCTGGTACGATAGACACTCCTTTTCACGCTCAAATCAAAGCGACCAAACCGGAAGTTTTTGCTTCTTGGGCAAATAATATCATGTTAGGCAGATTAGGTCAACCGGAAGATGTGGCTGGCGTTATTTCTTTTTTAGCAAGTAAAGATGCATCCTTCATTACGGCGGAGACTATTCAAATTGGTGGTGGGCAAGCTCTAGGAATTTAAAAAAGTTCAAGTAAAATAACCATTAGCAATTTTACTGTTTTCAAAACTGCTTAATCCAGTAGATTTTCCCCAAATACTGCTTAAGCGGTTTTTTAAATACCAAACGAAATTAATACGATTTTAAAATGAAAAAAGTAGTGACGTTCGGAGAGATTATGCTCCGTCTTGCCCCTGAGGGCTTTTTACGGTTTTCACAAGCTAATAGTTTTGATGTGATTTATGGCGGTGGCGAATCGAATGTGGCGGTTTCACTGGCGAATTACGGCGTTCCCGTAGATTTCGTAACACGTTTACCCAAAAACGATATCGGGGAATGTGCCTTAATGGAAATGAGGAAACGAGGTGTAAATACCCAAAATATAATTTTTGGAGGAGATCGGTTAGGCATCTATTTCTTAGAGACCGGTGCAGTAAGTAGAGGGAGTAAAGTGGTGTATGACCGTGCACATTCTTCCACCTGTGAAATCAAACCAGGAATGATAGATTGGAATTCGGTGTTCGAAGGCGCAGGATGGTTTCATTGGACAGGTATTACCCCGGCGATTTCGCAAAGTGCGGCAGATGTTTGCTTGGAGGCGGTTAAGGTAGCAAGTGAAATGGGCGTTACCATTTCCACTGATCTCAATTATAGAGCTAAATTATGGAATTACGGTGGAGACCGTGAAGCCATTATGACCCAACTGACCAGCTATTGCGACGTTATCCTTGGAAACGAGGAAGATGCGGAGAAACATTTCGGAATCCATCCAGAAGGTCTTGATGTACATAAAGATGGGCATGATGTAAAAGCGGACGCTTTTTTGTCGGTCTGTAGATAGATGATGAAGAAATTCCCGAAGGCCAAGAAAGTCATTACCACGTTAAGAGGTTCCATTTCCGCATCCCACAACACTTGGGCCGGTGTGCTTTGGGACGGGACAAAAATGTTCGAAACCAGGCAATATCAAATAACCGATATCGTAGACCGTGTTGGGGGAGGGGACTCCTTTATGGGCGGCTTGATATACGGACTATTAACGTATCCGGAAGATGACC
>JBARUM010000397.1:0-2311 GCA_049645725.1 Maribacter sp. | reverse complement strand
CAAGGCGCAATCAGGCTGTCATGCATTGCCGACAGGCGGTTTGGCTGGCCAAATCTG
The DNA here is from genome assembly GCA_049645725.1 of Maribacter sp. Classification (GTDB taxonomy): domain Bacteria; phylum Bacteroidota; class Bacteroidia; order Flavobacteriales; family Flavobacteriaceae; genus Maribacter. The sequence continues at coordinate 2,254 of JBARUM010000397.1, read as the reverse complement.
CCGAGGGGTCAGGCCTGCGATGAACGTTTGCGTGCCCCAGGCCCCGAAGGGCGCGTTCATTTCCAGTCGCTTGCCGCGCAACCCGTGTTTGGTAGAAGATTGGATCAACTATGCGATTGAAACGGAACTTGTCGAAATGGTGCGGTTTGCCCGCGTCCTGCACCGAGATATCGAGGCCGTGAAGAACGCCGTGAAACTTCCATGGAGCAATGGCCAAGCTGAAGGGCAGATAAACCGCCTCAAAACACTGAAACGGTCCATGTATGGACGTGCATGGCATGAACTTATGCGGGCAAGGATGCTTCCGCGAAATCACACTCTTTGAAGAAGAGCCCTTTTAAATGCTAGGTGACACCCGGATAAGGTCACGCATTCCGCAGCAAACTGAAACTGGTTCGAATTGGTATGACCGCACTGACATAAGGCTTCTTCGGTGCAAAACACCTTAGCGGCGGGTCCCTACTGGCAGGCATCTCCTTGACCATTCAGGTCCGCATCCGCTTGACAGGCCGGTTCGGCCTGAGAACGATTGCGGCGACAGCGATTGTAACCTTCCGTGCGCCTCTGCCATTCTGCGGCGCTACTGCGTTCCAGATCAATCATCAATCCGCTACAGATGGACACTGCGCTGGAGCGCATCGATAATTTCCCTAGAGCAAATGGATCGTGAAGCGGACGCGTCCCGTCGGTCATCGGTTGTATCGTTGCTAACGCAAGATCACGCACCCGCGCGTCTCCCGGCACGGAGAGCATGCGCCCGCCTCTGTCAAATTGAGCAGCAGACCGTGCGCGCCTCAATTGCTCAAAAGCGCGGCTGTCAAAGCGAGGTTTAGGACGTGCCATTCCAAAGGTCTGACTGAACCCTGCAGCGGAATATGATGAGGCCAGAAGGTCCGCCATATCCTGTTCTCTTGGGACGCCAACTCCCACGGGATTGCTGAAGCGGAGCCCCTCGCCATTGTTCAGTAGAGTTACGCCTCCGATATCCCTGTATCGGTCGGCAAAGCCGAGGATGAACTCGATCGGATCAGTGTCTAGTTGATCGTGCCATTCAGGCCGCTCCGGGCGGGCACAGCCATCATCCCAACAACTACTATCCAGATCAGGCTGGAAGCAGTAATAGGCAATCAGGCCGCCAAGATCTGAGAGCGACGTACCAACAGTGTAAATCGGGCCGGTCTCAGCAATTTCGATGCGTTCACGGCAGAGATTTCGGTTACATTGACCAAATCCTGAACTTGTCGGCAAAAGCCCTCTATCACGCGCACCGAAATAGCCGCAGTTGGCGACCGTCGGGCAGTTGTCTGCTTCGTTTGCTACGCAGTCACCGTCGACATCCGGATCACAGGCATCGCCTGTGCGGTCCCCGTCACTGTCAATCTGCGATATGTTGACGATGCCGGGGCAGTTATCGTCGACATCGGCCAACCCGTCTCCGTCACGGTCAGCATCACATACATCGCCGATCTGGTCGCCATCAATATCACTTTGATCCGGATTTGGCGTCACCGGGCAGTTGTCAATGATGTTTAGGATCGTATCGCCATCGCGATCATCGTCGCACACGTCTCCAATCCCGTCACTGTCGAAATCAGCTTGCCGCAAATTTGCGATCTGTGGGCAGTTGTCATTGCAGCGCACCGTATCGCCATCGGTATCGAGATTGTCGGGCAGACCGACCAAGACATAGTTTTGCGCGGTCTGCAACGAAGTGCCGCGCACTTCGGCGCGGTACCTGCCCGCGTCTAGCCCAGTTACAAAGACTTGTTCTGTGTTGTTCAGTCTGTCCCTCGGGTTGGGGGCCATTCCGGCAAGTTGCTCAAGAGCGGCGATTCCCGGTCTTGCCGGGTTGAGCGACCACGGCCCATAGCGATCAATCCTGCCGACCCTTTCCATCTGGAGGTCGAGATCGTTGACAAGCGCAAAGCGGGCCCCGCTGGCCGGGGCGGGGTCATCCCATGCAAGTGTCATGCGAACGTTGGTCATATCCGGAAAGACGCAAAAATCATGCGTGTCCGCTGGTGCAGGCCCTGTGCCGGGGCGGAGCCGACCCCGGATCAGCGGCGGGCCGTTCTCCAGCAGATTCCGAGCCGCAGCTATATTGGGATTGCCCCAGCCGGAGCGATAGTCGGGACCAGGCAGATACACATCATCCGCAGTCTGCGCCATCAACGCCTTCAGCGCCGCCGGGGACAGTGACACACCGGCGTCGCGCATATACTCCATCAAAAGCACGACTGAACCTGCCGTGACC
>JBARUM010000396.1:0-2314 GCA_049645725.1 Maribacter sp. | reverse complement strand
GCTCAGAAAAGTAATTCCGACAAGGATTATTATGGATGATAAAAGAATTTTCCTCATTCCTTTTTTGTGCTAAACAATGTACTAAATAACAAACATAGAACTAATGATGCAGAACCTATTGCCATAGTTTTTTGTAAGATCATTAAAATATTCGAAAAACTGAATATTTCCATGGTAAAGTATACAACGTGGTGTATTATAATTAATAACGCCAAAAAAGTAAATTGTTGTGCCTTTGTGGTGTTGTTTAACTTAAAACTTTGAAATTCATAATTAACACCAAAAACAAAACGCATGATTGCTGGTCTTAAATAGGCAATGGTTACTGTCGAGGCAGCATTGATGGCCATGGTATCTGAAAATAAATCAATAATTAAACCCAACAAAAAACTCAAACCTATAAATGTGGTCCTGTTTTCTTTGATTGGATACCAATATAAAAATAGAATGTAGACCATTGGATTGATAAAGCCAAAGAAATTAAGGTTATTGAATATGAGCACTTGCACCAAAATCAACATAATAAACCTAAATATGTTTATGAAGAAGGAATTACTGATCATTGTTTTGCGTTTCCTTTTGTAGTTCCAAAACTTCTGGACGATTCAAATTCTTTATAATATAGATATTCTTAATATTGGTCATATCGTTAAAAAGTGCAACATCAATATAATAAAAGCTTTTAGAGCTATCCAAATCGAATTTTTTTATGGTTCCGATAGGAATATTCTCAGGAAAAATACTACTCATTGCCCCGGTTACAATCGTATCACCAATTGTCAAGGGAACCAATCTTGGGATATCTATCAACTGTACTACATTATAATTCTTGGCGTCCCACACCAATGATCCAAAATGGTTAGAGTTCTTAATTTTTGCATTGATATTTGATTTCTCGTTCAAAATACTCTGCACTGTGGCATAATTACCTGAGGTATTCTCCACGATTCCTAAAATACCTTTATCCGAGATGACTCCCATATCCTGCTTAATACTGTCATTACTTCCTTTGTTTATAGTTATATAGTTACGCTGATCGGAAAAACTATTTTTTATTACTTTTCCTTGGGCTACGGTATAATTTTTTGTTGAATCATTTAAGGTTCCATACGCTTTTCCCTCACTATTGTAGAGTTGGTTTCGTAGTTGTTGATTTTCCTTAACTAGATTTTTATTCTCCTCTCTTAGTGTAAAGTATGATGTAATCCCTTCCGATGCCTCGTAGATGCTACCTGAAATATAATTGGAAGAATTAAAAAATTTGGATTGATGATAGGAATGTGATTGAACAGTGAATACTATCGAAACAAGAAGCAAAAATGCATAGAGCAAAAAGATTTTATATCTAATTAGAAAATTTATGATCTGCTGCATTCACTTCTAAATTTTCAAAAATCAATTTAATGACCTGTGCGACTTTACAAATAAAATATATGAAGTATGAATCTTATTTTATTAGGATACTCTTATACCTTTCTAGATTTTTAAGAGCGATTCCTGTTCCTCTTACGACAGCCCTTAATGGATCTTCTGCTATGTAAACCGGTAAATCTGTTTTCTGTGAAAGCCTTCTGTCCAAACCACGTAGCATCGAGCCACCACCGGCCAAGTAAATACCTGTGTTGTAAATATCTGCTGCGAGCTCAGGAGGAGTTTGCGACAAAGTTTCCATAACAGCATCTTCTACCCGTAAAATAGATTTGTCCAAGGCCTTTGCTATTTCTCTATAGGAAATCTGAACTTGTTTTGGTTTACCTGTTAATAAATCTCTACCCTGAACGGATTTTTCATCCGGTGGGGATTGTAAATCTTCTGTGGCCGAACCTATTTCAATTTTTATAGCCTCTGCCGTACTCTCGCCAACATATAAGTTATGTTGTGTACGCATGTAATAAATAATATCATTGGTGAAAACGTCACCTGCAATTTTTACCGATTTATCGCAAACAATACCTCCTAAAGCTATAACGGCAATCTCCGTAGTACCACCGCCTATATCCACGATCATATTTCCTTTAGGTTGCATAATGTCCAAACCGATCCCTATAGCCGCAGCCATAGGTTCATGGATAAGGTATACTTCTTTACCGTTTACACGTTCGGCAGATTCCTTTACGGCACGCATTTCCACTTCCGTTATTCCAGAAGGTATACAGATGACCATACGCAAAGCCGGCGGAAACCATTTTTTCTTGAGGGCCGGGATGTTCTTTATAAACATGTTGATCATCTTTTCAGATGCATCAAAATCTGCAATTACCCCATCCTTTAAAGGTCTGATGGTCTTTATGTTTTCATGGGTCTTTCCTTGCAT
>JBARUM010000395.1:0-9606 GCA_049645725.1 Maribacter sp. | reverse complement strand
GTTTTGGGATAGTCCCAGTTGGCAAATTTGAAGTTGGATCCATTAACGGGGTTTAAGACACCTAAGGCAACATCGCTTTTATTTTGAAAACCTACATTTAAATTATTGTCTAAATAGAACACCGCCCAGTTCCAAGGGGCAAAACAGCCTTCAAATTCAGGTAGGTTATATACTTTTCCTGGAATATTAATTTGTTTATCTACTGCATAAACATCCAACAAGCCACCTTCGGTACGGTTTTTCCAGATACGTCCAGGGCCTTCACCTAACCAACGTTTTCTTAACACATCACTTTCGGACACTTCTATGCCAATGCCTGCATAGTTATATTTACCGGATTTTAAGGTATACGCGTATGCTAAGTAAATTTCGCCTGATGGCTTAAGCGTCCATTTTAGGTAATCAAAACCTTTGGTGTTTTTTGCTTCAATCAGCCATTGTTTATCTTTCTTTTTAATAGTTGCTTTTGAGGTATCAGAAATATTATTTGCCAAGGTAGAGTCGGCAGCTTTAAAAGTGAGGAAGGGAAAATTCTTTAAACTTGTAACTTTGCCATTATCTTCTACAAATGAAAGTATACCGCTATTTTCATCAAATATAAGTTTTAAATCACCAAGGGAAAAAGTGAATTTATCATCTTTGTCCTGTATAAAACCATTTTTGGTAAAGGCTCTGAAAGTTGGTCTTTCGGAAGTAACTATCGGCATAATTTTGTCGTAAACCAAAACTCCTTTTGGATCATACACTTCAATAGCAAGGGCATCAGTAGCCTTGAAGGCGGCAGGCAATGCCATTGAAAGTTTTCCTTTTGCGCCAGCTATAACATCTGCCTTTACTTCGCCAGAAAAAACGGTGCGGTGACCATTTGGTGTACCATCGGGATTTGCAAAATTAATGAGTTTCCACCTAATATCACATTGGTTAAGGTTAGTAAAAGAGAATTTATTTAAAACGTCTAGTTCTCCTTTAAACCCAGTTTCTATTTTTTTGTTCATTATAACTACTGGAGACCATATTTCACGAACGGCATAGTAGCTACCTTCTTTTTCGCCATGAGGACCTAAAATGCCATCGGCAGCATTGTTGTCCTGATTATCCACGGTATATTCCAAATCGGTGCGCATTAAGCCTTCGTCGAAAAGCGCCCAAATCATTAAACCACCACCAACTTTTGATTTTTCAAATAAATCCCAATACGTCTTAAGGTTGGCACCACCACCACCGTCATATAGCGCATGCAATGTTTCATTTGGAAGATAGATATGACTTTCTTCAAAGAGGTTTTTCTTGACCGTTTCATAGTTCGGATAATAGGTAGTGTTTACAATATCCCAGTTGGGACTATAATTTGCAAAAATATCATTGTTTTTAGCCTCGTTCTTAAGCGGTCGTCTTTTTTGTATATCCCATTTCAAAAAGATCGAGTCTAGAGCGGGGTTGTGTGCCATGTGGTTTCCATTGCTCCAAAGAACAATTGATGGATGATTCACATTACTAGTCACCATCTCTTTCACTAACTGTGTTCCTATTTTTGTTTCAAGAGGTTTGTACCAACCAGTGGATTCTACTATTGCTAGTAATCCTAATGAATCGCATAAGCCCAAGAAATACTCATCAGGAGGATAATGTGATCCTCGCACCGTGTTAAAATTAAGTTTTTGCATAAGGTGTACATTCTTTTCCATGTCGGTTTTAGAAAGTGTGCGTCCGGTCTCCGGATTAAAGGAGTGCATACTTGCACCTTTTAATAGAATACGCTTTCCGTTTAGATAAAAACCATCATGATCACGAACTTCAAAAGTTCTAAATCCAAACTTTTGTTTGTAAGTATGTATAACATTTTCTTTGCTCGGTAATTGCAATTCAATAGAATATTGATAGGGGAATTCATGTGACCAAAGTTTAACGTTCTTAAAACTTGAGGATAGTTCTATTTTGTTTTCTTCAACTTGTGCCGCGAATGGCTTACCTACTTTATTTAATAATGCATCGTAAAGTTGTGCAGAAACCGTAGTAGATTCTGTAACTCCATTTGTATAAACCCTTATACTTAAATCGCCATTCATTTTGGCATCCACTGCTACATGCTCTATAAATTCCATTGGAACTTCTTGAATGTAAACTGGACGAAAAATACCACTAAACATCCAATAGTCTGCAAAGCGTTCCGCTGCAACTATTGACTCATTTGTTGAGGAACTGTTTACTTGAACTTCTAGGTCGTTAGTTCCTTCCTTTAGAAAATCTGTAATCTCAAATTTAAATTCCGTAAATCCGCCCTGATGTGTGCCAATATTTATGCCATTTAGGGTAACTTCGGTATCTGTCATTGATCCCTGAAAAACAATAAAATAACGTTTACCTTTTTGTAGTGAAAAATTGAATGAATGACGATAATAACCTATAGGTAAGGCTCTGTTATCCAATTTGTCCATGCCATACATATAGTAGCCAAATCCTTCTGTTTCCCAATTGGAAGGAACGGGAACGGTTGTCCAAAATCCGCTATTACGACCATCGCTTATTTTAAATTCCCAGTCTACGGCGGTGCTTGCGTCTTTTCCCGAAAGATATACTTTTGTTTGTGCCGTGATTGAAAGCGAAAGAAATGCACAGATAGCTAAAACTAAGATGTTTTTCATTATTGTTTATGATTTACTGAGAAGGCAAAAATTCCCCGAACATAAATCTTTATCTGGTTTATAGCAAAAATATATTTTATTGATGAGTACAGCTTTAATTGGTTTTCACACCTTTGATTACTCCAAAATCCCGAATACCTGGAACAATTCTTATTTCTAATTGAGTCCTGCCCTCCGGCCATTTTAACACTATTAATTTTTGATTATACTCATCCCAAACAAAATCTTGAAGCTCAAAATCTCTTGGAGCTTTGTAAACCTCCAACCCCGTATTTTTTATTGGATCTTTATAGATTACAAGATCATCGTCTATTAAAATGGAAAAACCATCGGGGTAATGCCTGTTGGCTCCTATAAATATTTTTGAGGCTCCCTTGTTGTTGTCCGGCTTGATCTCCAAATGGAGGCTTCTGGTGGCATGGTTGAATAAAAATGTTTGAATGTCTCCGGCAATTGTTTGCGGGTAAGGTCGTGCAATAACATCGGTAATGTATTTTCTTTCTACTGTTCCCGCAGCTTTTTTGTCACTAAAAATAGCCCAAGTAGATGGGCCACCGGGTAGAAAATCTTGCATTGTTCTATTACCTAAAAACCAAGCTTTTATAGACCCAATACCCATGCGGTCAAAAACCTCTGCCGTACGAATGTACAGTTCCTTATACTGTAATTGTCCTAATTTTCCCGATATTAAGGTATCTGTGGAAGCAAAAGTTGGAAAACCCCATTCGCCGACCAGAATAGGGGCCTGTAGCATAGCTGATTCGCTATCGAAACGATCCATGACTGGTTTAATAAAATCAATTTTATCCTGATAGATGTGCGGTGCAAAAACTATATTTTTTCTATTGACAGGTGTTTTTATTTCTGCATATTGATTATTGTCGATTCCCTCTCCCTTATTCATAAAAATGGATTGTAAAAGAATCATTTTATCCGGATTTATTTTATGGCTTTCATCAATAATTTTTTGATATAACGGAATAAGAAATTTTTCAGTAAGGTCGTTGTACGTGATGTCCATGGTCAATTTTCGGGGCTCGTTAACGATATCATAGCCGAGTACCGAAGAATCCTCAGAAAATCTTTCCCATATAACTTTCCATGCATTTATATAGGTATTATATTCGTCTTGTTTGTTTTGCCAAAATTCCTCCCAAATAAATTTATCTACGCCGTAAACTGTCATTTTAAAGACCGTTTTCATATCAGAATTTTTACCTAGAGCTACTAAGGTGTCCAATTTTTTCAGATACCCTTGGTCTAGACTGCCACCAGGAAAGGAGCTTAGTTTTCCTAGCTCTAAGCGAATGACTTGGGTATTGGCACCCAACCGTACCATTCTTGCATAGTCATTGGAATCGAAAAATACTTCACCTTTATGGTCATTTGTGTTTACAACGAAACCCCTAGGAATAATATGACGTCCTTGCGCGTCCCTCAAACCATGTTTTATCTGAGTGTGACCAATAAACGATACAAAAAATAATAGACAATAAACTATACTGGTTTTCATAAGATAGTATTCAAAAATTATATTTTGGAGCATTAGAGGGTTGGTTAATTAAATTACGAAACCCGAATTAAAAGGAAAAATAATATAAATTAAAATGGGGTAAATATAGTTTACCCCATTCATTCTCAAAACTAACCTAACTTATAAGCTTAAAGCTTATAAAACTTTCAATATCATACCGTATTTTAACGATAGCCATTGTTCGTTGGATCCGATTCTAATAGTGCCGGATTCAACTGTAGTTCATTTAGAGGTAAAGGAAGTAGTACATGCCACGGTCTAATATTTTCAGCAGGGTTCCAAAATCTATATTCTAGGTTTTGAACTACGTCGAATAAAATACCCCATCTAATTAAGTCATATCTTCTGGTAGCTTCTCCCGCTAGCTCCCATTTACGCTCATCATAAATTGCCTCTCTGAAACCTTGTTGACTAAGACCTGTAAGATCCCATTCTTCTTGTGTTTCGTAGGCACGTTGTCTTATTGGATTAAGATATTGAAAAGCATTCCCTGGGCCATTCAGTTCATTTTCACATTCTGCCGCCATTAGATAAACATCGGCCAGACGAAATACCAATCTATTGTCCGAGTGGTTAAAACGAGGAGAGCTTTCTAAGTCCAGGTTCATGAATTTGGGCATGTATGGAAACACTAAATCAAAGCCCAAGTAATTATCTAACACATTCAGTGGTCTCCTTAAATCGTTCAATGGAAATTTCTCCGCAAAGTCTTGTGACGCGATCTGTAATCCTGTTCCGTTAAATGCCTGTCCTATTGAATTCAAAGTGTCCCTAAGAGCACCACGTTCTTCAGTATTCAAGGGTTCGTCCCTTAACCTTGGATTAAACATACTAGGCCTCCAGTTACCGTTACCAAACACAGGGTTAAGATTACCATTTTCATCAACTAGTCCTTCCTCAAACTGACCCCTTATATCTCTCGCAAAATCCAATGACCAGATAATTTCCGGATTATACTCATTGGCTGGGTCAAAAACTTCGGCATACGTTGGCAATAACATATGGTCCGATTCATTGATTATTTCTAAACATTTAACTAACCCTGCCTGCCAATCTTGTTGGTTCATATAAATTTTGGCCATAATAATTGCAGCTACCCATTTTGATGCCCTGCCCCTTTGCGCATCTGGGAATGATGACGGTAAGTTATCCTGTGCGAACTGAAGATCAGTTAAGACATCTGCAATGATGATGTCCTTGTTCGTTCTTCCCAAAGATCTAATTTCATTGATGTTAAGATTTTCGGTATAGTACGGTGCATCTCCCCAAAGGTTGGTGATATGCCAATAGCACAAAGCCCTGATTAATGTAGTTTCGGCAATAATTTCGGTCCGCGCAGCTTGTGAAATAGCATCATTTTCAGAGACCCTTTCAATTATTAAATTGGCATTTAAAATGATTCTGTAAAAATCTTTCCAAGTATCGGAGACACTCATTCTTTGAACGGATTCATCTGCTACCGACTCGTTCATAGTGTAGTTGCCAATGGGTTCTACAAAATTTGCCACACGGTTGGGCTCTATAATGTCGGCACCATTGTCATAAAAATGGTCTAAGCCTACTTGGCCATAAATAGAATTGTTTTTTAAAATGGCATAGATTCCCGTTACTGCCTGCCTTGCATCAGCCTCGGTAGCAAAGAAATTTTCAGGAGCAACAATATCGCGCGGTTCTTCTTCTAAGAATTTCTCACATCCGCAAAGAGAGAAAATGATGAATACGAATAATAATATTTCTTTAGTTTTCATTTGAATTTCTTATTAAAATGTTATGTTTAATCCTAAAGTCAAAACTTGGGCGTTAGGATATTCCCCATTTGAAAAACCTTGGGCGACATTTCCTAATCCTGTTCTTCCAAATCTACTTGTTTCAGGATCTATTAGTCGGAAATCAGAAAGCAATAATAAGTTTGTACCTGTAAAATAAATAGACATATTCTTAACACTGTCCCATCCCAATTTATCAACGGGTAGGTTATAGGTTAGTCTAGCGGTTCTAAGTCTCAGGTGTGAACCATCTTCTACATCTTCTGAACTACTAACGATCTGCGTAACTCCATCGGAGCCAGCTCTAGGAATATCCGAGGTAGGATTGTCAGGTGTCCATCTATCTGCTATTTCGGCATATTTAGGGTTTTCACCACGAGTGAAAAAATTACCTCTAGTTCTAAGGTTGTAGACCTCGTTGCCTACGGTTCCTTGAAAGTAGAAATTTAAATCGAAGTTTTTGTAGCTTAGATTATTCTCAAAACCGAAAATCAAATCTGGGAAAGGACTTCCTAAAACTACAAAGTCTTCGTTGGAGATAATTTCATCACCGTTTAAATTTTCAAATCTAGGTCCACCGACCACTTGTGTACCGGCCAATAATCCGGAAGCATCAATTTCCTCTTGACTTTTCCAAGTGCCTAAGTAGTTAGCCCCAGTAAAGACAGGTACGGATTCACCTACGATAATCCTTAAATTACCGGCGCCCTGTATTTGATCTACAACAACATCAATAAACTCTTGCCCTCCTAGATCCAACACCTCATTTTTATTCGATGACAAGGTCAAAGTAGAATTCCAATTAAAATTATCGGTGCGAACATTGGTAGAATTTAACAAAAATTCCCAACCTTTATTCTGTAAAGCTCCCACATTTTGCAATTGACTGGTAAAACCAGTTTGTCTTGGTATTCTTACATCCAATAATAAATCATTGGTTTCCTTGAAGTAGTAGTTAAATTCAGTAAACACCCTACCTCCAAAAAGTGAGGCTTCCAATGCTATGTCAAATGAAGTCGTTGTTTCCCACTGCAAGTCTGGATTTGCGGGTCTACCTAAGGTTAGACCTGGCTGTTGAATACCATCAAGCGTCGTGTTACCTTCGACTAAAATACCCAAAGTATTGTAAGGGCTAATCGCTTGGTTACCTGATTGTCCATAACTAGCTCTTAATTTTAAATCTTGGAAAACAGTTTGATCCTGCATGAAAGCTTCTTCACTAATTTTCCATGCACCCGCAACAGAGGGATAAAAATTATACTTGTTTCCTGGGGCAAAAACCGAGCTACCATCGGTTCTTCCTACCAAGGTTAACAAGTATTTGTCCTTAAAACTGTAGTTAGCTCTCCCAAAGAAAGAGGCTATTTGAAAACTACTAAAACCACTACTAATAACATTACGTGTTGGATCGGTACCTAATCCAATATTATTGAAACCTACCGCATCTGTTGTAAAACCAAATGCCTGTATATCATAAGTTTCAATTGTATTTTTTTGAAAAGATGCACCGCCCAATAGGGTCAAATTATGATTGTCCCCAAGATTGGGTTCATATTGTATGGTGTTTTCATTATTCCAACCAAAAGAAGAACTACCTCTTATACGTGCCACGCCCTCTTCTCCTACCGAAAGAAAATCTGGCCGTTGGCTTGAATCAAATTCATTTCTTTTTACATTATCAATCTCAGGGTTAAAAGTAGATCTAATTATCAAATTTTTAATTGGGCTATATTCCAAGTACACTGTTCCCAATAGATTGTTAGTGGTGGTTTCATTTGTGTCTAATTGTGCTATGGCCACCGGATTTCCAAAAGGGGCTCCGATAACATCGTTGAAGCCGTTGAATGTTCCATCATCATTAAAGACAGGTTGGGTTGGCAATATATTTAGAAGGCCGCCATAGCCCACAACACCATTATCTTGTTTTATTCTTGAGTAATTAATTCGAAACCCTGCTTTTAAATTATCACTTAGTTTAATATCTAGGTTCGATCGGAAAATATACTTCTCAATTCCAGAGTTTTTGATAAGACCATCTTGGTCAAAAAAGTTTAAAGAATTGTAATAATTAACATTTCCATTTTCTGATTGTCCTGCTATGGATACATCCGCATTGTAAATAGGCGAAGCATCTAACAGTAATTCAAAAAAGTCATTATTAGGATATGTTGACGGGTCATCTGGAAAAGGCTCTGCCACTCCCCTGAACCTAGCATCCTCATTAGTATAGGCTATTTGTTCTTCCTGACTTAAGAATTCTGGGCGTTGTGGTACCATTTGCATACTCGTGTAAATACCAACATTTACTTGTGGTTTTCCGCCACCTATATTGGCGCCACTTTTTGTTGTTACCAATACCACACCATTAGCTCCCCTAGATCCATAAATGGCAATAGAAGAAGCATCTTTAAGTATTTCTATAGATTTAACATCATTGGCGTTCAAGTTGTTCAAGTCATAGTTAGTGCCTACAATTATACCGTCAATAACCCAAAGTGGTTCGTTGCTACCAGTAATGGAGTTACCTCCTCTTACCCGGATAGAAGTGCCTGCACCTGGTGCACCACTGGTTTGTGTTACTTGAACACCAGCAGCCCTACCTTGCAATGCTTGATCTACTCTGGACACTGGGTTTACGGTTAGATCTTCCGCACTAACCGATGCTACAGAGCCTGTTAAATCAGACTTGCGCTGGGTTCCATACCCAATAACAACAACTTCATCTAATTTGTTGTCAGCTTGTAGAACTACGTTTATTTGACTTTGACTTCCCACCAAAATTTGTTTACCAGCATATCCTATATAGGAAAACATTAAGGTGTCGTCGGAAGTCGCATCAATACTGTAATTTCCGTCAAAATCCGTGGTAGTCCCTCTAGTAGTGCCTTTAACTACTATGGACGCTCCGGGCAATGGACCATCATCCGCGGAGACAGTACCTGTAACCGTTTGCGCTATGGCGCAGATAGTCCCCATGTAAAAAAGCACTAGTGCCTTAAAGAGGTTTGATTTCATTTTCATAAGTAAATTAGTTTTAATTGAATTGTGATTACTGAATTGATAAAAAGTTAATATAGAAAATTGCAATTTAATCGAAAAGAATGGTCGAAAATATCATATGTTCAAAACATAGCTGTCCTGTACTGTACTGAAATAGTGACGTGCGGTACTTTTTTCCTCTTTAACCGTATTTTTTTCCTCTTCAGGTCATTTGGGATTTTGAAAATATAGGTTTTCATGACTTCGAAGTAATTCTAATTGTAAAATTTTTCAAAACTAGAAGGGGAACGGTTTATTGAAAGTGAATGGGTTTTAGCAGATGAAACCAATCTGGAAATCTAATTTGAAGAAACAATGGTTTGTTTTAAGAAAGAAATAAAAATGAAATAAGTCAATAACAATAGAAAGGGTTTCAACATTTGTCCAGATTATATGGTCCACATTAGGTTATTGGAAGTTAAAACCATGTGGATATAAAATTGCTTGAATAAATGAAGATTTGAGAGCCAATTGGCCAAGAGGAGTAGTAAGAGCTAATCTATGTGAACGGAAAATCTTTTGATATATTCCGAAGGATTGAGTCCATATTTTTTTTGGAAACATTTGCTAAAGTATTTTGGATCCTTGAATCCAACATTATGGCTTACTTCTGAAATGTTCATCT
>JBARUM010000394.1:0-2950 GCA_049645725.1 Maribacter sp. | reverse complement strand
AAAATCGTATCAAATTGTGATATCAAATTTTGAATGGTTTCGATATTATAATTTTCTGAACTGTAACTTAATTTCATTACCAATTTTTCCTTTTCTAACTGTAAATTAGCCTCCAGAAAATAATGACGTTCGCTAGAGGGCTGCCTAACATCCTTGGTTAAAAATTTAAAGTCCGTTTCTGTTTTTGTACCTAAAAAATTAAAAACCACCTGAGGATAGTCAATTGAATCCAATTTAGGTGTTAGCTGTTTTAAAATTCCAAAACCACTACCTCCGTTAGGTACGCTACGGAGCTTCTCTTTTACCCCAGTAATATCCTTTGCATAATCTCCATTTAGTGAATTATAAAATTTTATTGGAAAAAAAGAGGTAAACCAGCCTACTGTACGTGAAAGATCAAAATCGGTTTCCAAGGATTCTCTGCCATGTTTTTCTAAAGCAATTGAAATTTCTTTGGAACCAGTAAGTTGGCATAGTGCGGCAATAAAAGCGGTCAATAATAATTCATCCGTCTTTGTATTGTAAGCTTCATTGGCAATTGAAGTAAGCACATGACTACAATCTTTATCCAAAACGTAATTTACTGTGTTTACAGAAGACTCTTTTATTGGTAATTGGTTACTTAAATCAGTCGGAAGTTCATAATCAACACTCTGCGCCTGCCAAAAATCTAATTCGGTAAGTATTTTGTTAGATGTACTGATTTCTATTAGATATTCTTGCCAATCCTTAATTGAACTGGTTTGTACAATACTCATATTTTTACCATTATTTAAAACGGCTTTAAAGTCGTTTAAAATAATTTGCCAGGATATTACATCAATCACTAGATGATGTGCTATTACTACTATTTTATAATTCTTAAGTTTATCATTCTGAAAATATAAACATTTGAATAAGGAACTTTTTCCCAAATCCGTCTCCTGCTGAACCTTCTGTTTAATTGAATCTATTTCATAGTCATAGGTGATTTGATCTCTTGAGTTTAGTTCATATGTTTCAAACCCAGAGAGGTTTTGATCACTCGCTATTTCCGCATTAATTTGTTCTGCATTAATATGGAACCTAGTCCTCAGAGCATCATGATTTTTGACTACGTATTCAAATGCTTCTCTTACCCTGGCGACTTCTTTTGGAGAGGGGTATTCAATTTCAAACGCTTGATTCCAATAGTGTGGCGCATTCAAATGTGTTTTAAAAAACCATTTTTGAATAGGGCTTAGGGGTATTGGACCGACATAAGCGATATGTTCATTTTTAATTTTAGAGTGTGTATTGATTATTAACCTTTCTAGCTCTGCAATTGTTTGATGTTCAAATAAATTATTGGGCGAAAAATTAAGACCCATTTTCCTAGCACCTGAAATCATTTGAATACTCAAGATAGAATCCCCACCTACTTCAAAAAAGTTATCATTAATACATATGTTGCTTTGGTTAAGTACATTACCCCAAACCTCAAGCAGCTTTTCTTGAATTTCTGTTGTAGGTTGATCTTTTATTTGTCTGTTTAATTCTCTTGTAGTTTGTGCTTCGATTTTTAATAATTCACCTAAATCATTCTTTCCATTAGGTAACTTAGGGAAGCTATCAAGCTTTATAACTTTTGCGGGGACCATATACTTAGGTAGCTTCTTAGTTAAAACTTGGTCCAAATTAGACTCAAGTTTTGTATTCGCTAAAGAGACATACAGATAGATTTGATTCACATCATTATTGGCAACTACACATACTTCGGCTTCTGTTATATTTTCTTGCTGTAAAGCAATGTTTTTTATTTCATCTAATTCAATACGGTGGCCACGTATTTTTACTTGATGATCTTTTCGACCAAAAAATTCAAGATTTTCGTCGGCATTATATCTTGCTAAATCTCCTGTTTTATAAACTTTTGTTCCTTGTTCCGAATTTGGATTGGTTAAAAATGCTTTTCCTGTTAATTCTGGCCTTTTTATGTACCCGCTGCTCAAACCTTGCCCACCTACGTAGATTTCCCCAACAGCCCCTTTAGGCACTAATTCCATTTGGTCATCTAACAGTACTATTTGTGAACCAGCAACAGGTCTACCTATAGGGATGGCACCAAAAGTATCTTCCCTTCTAATTTTATGTGCTATACACCATACTGTAGCCTCTGTTGGGCCGTATTCATTGTAAAGATGTACTGTAGGTAATTCTTCAAAATGGCGGTTTACCATTTCCGTAGTACAGGCTTCACCTGCAACAATAACAGAATTTAAAGTTCTCAGTAATTCTATATTGGCATATTGTAAAATAACGTAGTAAAGAGATGGCAGCAAAAGAGTATGTGTAACTTCTTGATTAGAAATAATTTCGCATAAACGTTCAACATCTTGCTCCAATTTGTCTTCTGAAATTACCAGCTTACCTCCTGTACAAAGTGTCCAAAATATACCTGCCTTAGAACTATCAAAAGCGATTGAAGAAAGTAGTAAGAAAGAACTTGGGATATTATCATAAAATTCTAACCGGCCCAAAGTAGAGCTTAAAATATTTTGATGTGAAATCGGAACGCCTTTTGGGGTTCCTGTACTTCCCGAAGTGTATATGATATATGCTGTGTCTTGTTTTTTCACCTGGGGTAAAGAAATTGCTTCCTTATTGTTTTCTCCCTTGACCTCCTCAATAGTAGTCTTACCAATTTTAGTTTCCTTGAATTTAGTGGTCAAATCATTATTCGTAACCATGAGTGCTGCTTCAGTATCCTTTAACATGAATTCTAAACGTTCTAAAGGATACTCCGGATCAAGTGGTAAATAAGCACAGCCAGCTTTTAAAATACCCAAAACTCCCACCATTAATTCAACTGATCTTGGGAGACATAATCCAACAATTTGATTTCTTTTGGTAGTTTTTTTAAGTATTGCCTGCGCAAGTTCTTGAGCTCTATTGTTCAAATCAGCGTAGGAAAGTTTTTCTTCCTTACAAC
>JBARUM010000393.1:0-3460 GCA_049645725.1 Maribacter sp. | reverse complement strand
GTGCCAATCCATAAAAATGAAGTTTTTATATCATAGTACAAACTACGCAAGTCTTTCGAGGGCAAGGTTGCATTATTTATCAAATAGGAATTTATTCGTTTTCCGCTTTTATCATAAACAAATAAGCCTAACTCGGGAGTTGCTATCCATATTTGACCATACTTATCTTCAGCGAACGAAATAGCCGAATTACTTATTTGAGACTTGTTTGAAAAATCTATATCGTATTTTTCAAGATATTCATTTCTGGCACCCCTTCTCAATATATAAAATCCATTATTCCAAGTACCAATCCAAAGATTACCTGACGAATCATTCATAATGGCACTAACGTCTATTCCTGTACCATCGAATTCTTGATTTAAGTAATTTTTAAACTTTTTAGTGTCAAGATCATATTTAGAGAAACCGTTCCTCGTGCCCAACCATAATAATTTTTCATTTTCCTCCTCGTAGATGGCGTTTATATAGTTACTGGCGATGGAATTACTGCCGGGGATTTTAGGTTTAATGTGGCCAAAGGGTTTAGCAAGTAAATCCAATTTATTGATTCCACCTGCCGAAGTAGCGACCCAAATTATTTGTGAACTGTCCTCTATAATTTGGTGCACCCTACTTGAGTTCATACTAAACTTGCTCCCCTCCCTCGGCAATAAAACATCTATTCTAGTTTCTGAGATTGGAAACAAAGCATCGTGTACGCCATTGCGGTTCATAGTTTTAATTACGTACAATCCATACCATGTTCCTACCCATAATTGATTTCTAGAGTCAAGTTTAAGTGCGGTGATATCTTTAAAAATAACCTCGGGATGCAACTGATGAACGCTTTGCATATCAAAATTCAAACTATGCTCATTGTTAATGTAATAGACCTTATTATCCGCTCCTATCCATAAATTTCCTTTTTCATCACCATGAATAGCTTGAATATTTACCGCTAAAAAGGAGCTCTTGCTGAAATATGTGTTTACATTCTCCGTAGACAATTTTTCATTCTTTGCCTTGTAGAGGCCCTGGTTAGCCGTTCCAATCCATAGTTGTTTATTCTTGTCCAAGAAAAGAGCGTTGATTGACAAAAAATCTTTCCGTTTCCTATCAATAATATGAATTAGTGAATTAAAAATACCCATTCGGTCACGTCCAATAACAAAAATACCATCAGATTTGGTGCCTGCCCATATTTGACCGAATTGGTCTTGTGAGATGGTCGTGATATAACTCTCTGAAAGTGCCTTTGCTAAGGATTCATATTTTTTGGGAAATTGGGCTACATCAAGTCTGATAAATCTATCCTTCTGTATATCGTATAGGTTAAGACCGCCATTCTCCGTCCCAATCCATAGTTCATTTTCAGGACTGTTGTAAATTGTTTTAATTCGGTTGTCTGATAGACTGTTCTTATCTTCCGTATTTAAGGAGTAATTTTTAAGTTCGATGCCATCGTATCTATCCAGGCCCTTATTAGTACCTATCCAAATAAATCCAAAGTGATCTTGGATCACGTACATTGCATCACTATGTGAAAGTCCTTGATTTACAGTCAGATGAGAAAAATTGAAATCATTAGATATATTTTGCCCGCTTACTGATAGTCCATAGATAAGACATATCAATATGGCAATTTTATGACATACAAAACCTTGTAAGTCCTTAAAACTGTAAAAACAAAATTTCCTCATTTATCAAGAACAATAAATATTATCTTTCAACAAATTTTGAGCATCAAAAATAACTGGACATCTTTTTTAAAGATAAACTATTGCGAATGATGTAACAATGGCGAGATTTAATAAACTTTTTATAAAAGTAATTTGATTGACCATGGGATAAACAAATAAGTTTAGTTAAAAAAGGTTCTTTGTGGCCACAACCTTTGACATTTTTATTTTACTAAATCACCATTTCTTGTTCGATTCACTTCAGTTATAATATCAAAAAATACTTTTGCTTCTACAAATTAATAAGTTTAACTAGCCGAATAACCGTTGTACGTCCAGTTAAAATTTAAAGAATCCAGTATCGCTTAGAATCTGATTTAGAGCTCATTATTACTTTTGACAAATAGGTTGTAAAATTCTTGAAATCCATATCAATACTATTGAGATATGAACTTAAAACAAGAAAACATGTTTTACTCATACATTAAATTTTTTCCATCTTAACCGGTTTCGGTTTCGGTATTGAAGAGTTATTTCCTTCAACATAATGAAAGTCCATGCGCCAGATAAGTGATTTGCCGCTTCAAAAATAGAATCTGTAGAATTGTCTATTGCATCATTTTCCATGGGCAATTTACTTAATTAGAGTATTTCTACTTTATATGATACAATACTATTATAGAAAAAAGTTTGTCAAGGGATAGTAAATTTCTAGTAACTAAATAATAAACTACCCCTATCTAACAAACTAACTCAACATCTTTAGAATATCATATTTTGTCAAAATTTTGCCATTTATAAAATCCATCGGTTATATGGTATAATAACCGTCTTGATGGAAAGTTAAAGTACCCTTATTGATGGCTGCTATAACGTGGTATACTTCACCAACCCTTTTTTCCCCTAGTTTTTTAAAATCTCCCTTTATGAATAATCTGCTTTCTGCTGGCATTAAAGCTTGCCTTTCATTTTTCCAGTAAACCCTACTAAACATCCGTAACTTGGTTCATTCCTAGTCGTTTCAACTTCTGATGTAAATAGGTTCCCGGCCAAAAGTAGTTCGTTGTTTACATCTCTATCAAAATCTTCTAACAGTATGTAATTAATGGACGATAATTGAGTATCTCTGGGGAGTTCAAATTTTTTAAAACCATCCGATTTATTCATTAACACATAAGATGAAAGCGTAGAAACTCTTAATTCAGTAGCCACTGAAAGGCCTAGGTTATCATAGATGGATATGCCTTTAGTTTCTGCAAAACTATTATAGTTACTAAATTTACTCTTAAGTTCGGGCAATTGCTGAGCTGAACATTCCTTACCCCGTACCGGATAATAGGTGCCTTTTTGTAGATAGCTAACGACAATATCCATATTGCCGGATTGATTGAAGTCTTTTGAAAAAATCTTGAAAGGCCTATCTTGCGAAGACTGATAATTATAGTTCTCTCCAAGATTACCTACTATTAAATCATCATGCCCATCGTTATCAATATCACTCTTTGCAACCGAAAACCACCAGCCTGATAACTGATCAAGCCCTAAAGTACTATTTTCTATTTTTTCAAAATTCTTGTTTTCCCCCTGTATCAGAATAATAGGATTGGTCCATTCGCCTACCAAAACCAAATCTATGTTCACGTCTGAATTAATTTCGACCCAAATGGCATCGGTTACCATAATGGAATTGGTAAAGAACTTTGTACTGCTCATTGTTATGCCTACGAAAAGTCCAGCGCTGTTTTCATAGAGAGCACTCCCTTCCGAAAAGGGATAATATTGTGGTAGAGGTCTTGTGC
>JBARUM010000392.1:0-8108 GCA_049645725.1 Maribacter sp. | reverse complement strand
ACTGCACCATTTAAGGGTATTTTCAATCATGTCATACTCCCACCTTCCTATTTTAGAAATTTCGGATTGCTGTCTTAAAAGTGTTTCTTTTTTTTCTACAAGAAACTGGTTTTGTATCGCATCCGTAACATCTTCTATCTTAATAATGGCACCTATAAGATTTTCATTAGTATCGTACCAAGGCGAACTGGACCATTCATGCCATCTTTCTTTTTTGTATTCGTTAAAGGACTGCTGTAGGCCCATGGGATTGGGCTTTCCTTTAAAGCAATCTCGTAGAACCGACTTCCATTTAGCGCTTAAATGGGGATAGATTTTAAAAAGGTCTGATCCAGAAACATTGATTCCGTCTAGGCTAAACATTTCAACCCATTTGTCCGAAACATGAACAATCTTAAATTGCTTATTGATGAAAACAATTGCAGTGGGTATTTGTTTAATAAGATATGATGTAGAAAAAGTTTGGGGATCTTTCAGCATATTGATGTAATTTCCTACCAATTTATGATGATTATTCAACTATTTTAAAATTTTGTTGTGAACCAACCAATTGTTGTGGTAATAAATCTTTGATAGGATAGAACTAGATTTTATTATTGAAAAAGATACTGAAAGTTGCCCCCTGTCCAGGCGTACTTTTGGCTGATATTTTACCGTTCATTGCTTCAATCTGATTTTTACTTATATAAAGCCCAATACCTCTGGCGTCTTTATTCTTGTGAAAGGTGTTGTAAATTCCAAAAAGTTTATCACCAAATTTTTTCATATCTAATCCTAAACCGTTGTCTTCAATATTTAAAACGGTATATTCTTTTGTCTGTTCAACATTCAGTATTATAATGGGGTCCTTGTCAGGATGCCTATATTTAATGGCATTGGTTAAACAATTGGTCAAGATACTCTCTAGGTATGCGGGTAAAGCTTTTACCTCTACATCATCGGATATTTCATTGACTATTTTCCCCTTATTTTCTTTTAATAAGCCAATTAAGTTTTGTTCTACATGAAATATATGGTCGTTTAATGATAGCCGTCTTTTTTCCTCGTTTATATTTGTTTTGATTGCAACTACTTCTCTTAGGCCTTTTATGGTATCTGTAAGATTATCCGAGGCGTTAAATAGCATATCCATAAGTTTTTTACGCTCACTATCACCTTGCTCTTTGTCTAAAAAGTTTAGCAGAAGGGAGAAATTAGTGGCGTGGGCCTTTAAATTATGAGATACCATGTGAGCAAAGTTCAACAATTGCTCGTTTTGCTCTTGAGAATCGTTGAGAACCTTTTTTAGATTTTTTTCTTTTTGTAGGTCTCCTGTAATATTCTCAACTGTAGTTAGGACTTTTATGCTGTCATTACTACCCACTATTAGTCTTCCTGAAAACCTAAGATTTAGTCGTTTGCCATTTTTGTGATCAAAGAGCATTTCTATTGGTTCAAAAGATTCAGTTTCCTTTAGCTGGCTTACTAGAATCCCACTTTTCTTTTTTATGGCAGGTGTTACGAAGCTTTTAAAACTCTTTTCTTGAAAATAACTTTTGTCGAATCCCGTAAGATTTAAAAAGCTTGAATTTACATCTAATAATTTACCGGTTTTAAAGTCGCTCAGTATCAATCCAAAAGGTACCTTTTCAAAAAATGAGCTATCGGTCGGATTACCTTTGTTAACAATTAAGGTATGGTTAAAAGTATCGGTTATATCCTGAACCGTACCAATAACTCTAAGGCAAACCCCATTCTTATATTTAGGCCTACCAATGGAATTTACCCAAATGGTCTTGCCGTCACCACGTACTAGTTGCAAATTTTCGTTCCAAGGTTTTCCGGTGGCGATAGCTTCATTAACTACCCTCTCAATAGTATTTCTGGACTTTCCCTTTTTGTAGTAACTAAAGGCTTCGTTTAAGTTAGGTTTAAGGTTTTTGGATACTCCGTAAATCTTATTTACGGTTGGTGTCCAGTTTAAATTTTTATCGGCAATAACGTATTCCCAGCTCCCGATTTTTGCAATCTTACCATTTTCATTGAGTAGTAATTTGGCACGGTTTAGCTCAAGCTCCAATTCTTTTGTTTTGGATATAATGTCAACCTTTAGAATAACACCAATAATATTTCCGTAACCATCCTTCCAAGGATTTAAATCCCATAAAAGATTGGTGTCAGCGTTTTTTGTCTGACCATTGTTATCAATTATTTTCACATCTTTGAGACCGTCCAGGCAGTACTGTAATCTTGAATCCCAGTCTTTGGTAAATCCTGGAAAAAGCTCAAACAGATTGGTTCCCGATAAATTCTCCTTTTGGTCAAATTTGAATTTTTCTAACCAATTGGGAGAGGCACTAACAAAATTGTAGTCCGTATCTATTAAAGCAATTGCGGTAGGTATTTGTTGTATCCAGTCAGAAGAGAAGGAAAGTTTTGAATTGGGTTTGATCATGATATTAAAGAAATTTCCTACGAAATTAAAGGAATATTCATGTTACACTATCAGAATTGTTGTAAATTATCAAAAAAGTGTTGTTGATAACCCCAAAACTGTGGTAAAGAAGTATTCTTTTAGGACAACCTTACAGAATCTGGAACTAAACCAGTGTAATCCCCCCCATTTCTTATAACGTCTCTTACGATAGAAGAACTAATGTAAGATTTTCCGGAGGAAGTAAGTAGAAACACGGTTTCTATTTCAGAGAGTTTACGGTTGGTATGGGCAATTGCCTTTTCAAATTCAAAATCTGCGGGATTGCGTAGTCCCCTTAAAATAAAATTTGCCCCTACCTTCTGACAAAAATCAACTGTAAGCCCTTTGTATGTAAGAACCTTTATCTTGGGTTCATTTTTATAAGCTTCCTTTATAAATTTAGTCCGCTCCTTTAAGGTAAACATATATTTCTTTTCTGAGTTCTCTCCAATGGCTATAATGAGCTCGTCGAACAATGTAATACCTCTAAGAATAATGTCATGGTGACCTAGTGTTAAAGGGTCAAAGGAACCTGGAAAAATTGCACGTCTCATAATTTAAAAAGTATGTTTTTTAAAGATACCTAAATTAGGATATAATTTCTTTAATGCAACTTTCAAAAAGTTGGGACAAACTTATACCGGCCTTCTCGGCTTGCTGCGGAAGAATACTCTCTGTGGTTAGTCCAGGGGTGGTGTTCATTTCTAATAAATAAGGCTCATCACCAATAAATATGAACTCACTCCTGGAGAAACCACTCATTTTTAGGACATCATAAATGGTTCTGGCTACGTTAATTACATTTTGCTCTTGTTTTTTTGTGATTCTAGCGGGGGTAATTTCTTGAGATTTACCCTCGTATTTTGCTTCATAATCAAAAAAATCGTTTTCCGTTACAATTTCGGTTATGGGCAATACCATTGTTTTGCCTTCATGTTTTATTACACCAACTGAAACTTCTGTACCTTCCAAAAAACCCTCGATAATAATCTCGTCATCCTCTAAATAGGCAACTTCTATTGCCTTTTTTAGGTCTTCAAGTTTATAGACCTTCGTAATACCATAACTACTACCAGATTTATTGGCTTTTACAAAACAGGGGAGTTTAACTTTATCCACGATTTGTTTTTCATCGATTTCATCGCCCTTGTTCAAATAGAAAGATGGCGCTGATTTTATTCCATAAGGTTTTAGTACACTAAGAAAATCTCTTTTATTAAAGGTTAACGCAGCTTGGTAAAAGGAGCAAGAGGTTTGTGGTATTTCCAACAATTGAAAATATGCCTGCATAAGACCATCCTCTCCAGGAGTACCGTGTATGGCATTAAAAACGCAGTCAAAATTTATTATTTGATTGTCCAATTCCAATGAGAAATCATTCCGGTCAATGGGAAGCTCCTTTCCAGTATCATCCACATAAACCCATTTTTCCTTAAAGATGTGAATTCTATATGAATCAAATTTATCCTTGTCCAAGGAATGATAGACTACGTTTCCACTTTTCAAAGAGATTTCATATTCATTGGAATAGCCTCCCATTATAATAGCTATCTTTTTTCTCATTTTGTGGTTCATATTGTTTCTTACACAAAGATGTGGTATTCCTATTAAACAAAAAAGAAGAATAGTGACCATTAATATTATATACATTAAAATAGATTCATGAATAACATTTAGAGGACGTGCTAAAAAGGTACAGGGGCATTTATTATATTTGTGGAGTTAACAACGGTACATGAAGAATTTTCTAAATTTCTTGAGGAGTAGGGCTTTTTTAATTCAAATAGGACTTGCCTTATTGGTTACAATAGTTTTAGTTTTCTTTACACTACGATGGTTAAATAGCACTACCAATCATGGGGAGTTCGTTGAGGTCCCTGATTTTTCAAAGTTATCAGTAATGGAAATGCGTAAATCTGTTGAGGAATCCGGCCTGCGTTATGAGGTATTGGATTCCGCCAATTTTAATCCAGATTTCCCTAGATTTTCAATAATTGAACAGAACCCTTCTGCTGGTACGAAAGTTAAGACAAATCGGAAAATCTATTTTACTGTAAATCCTTCTGGCTATAAAAAAGTAACTGTTCCAAAAATAATCCAGGTAACCAAAAGAAATGCTGCTTCCATGTTAAAGGCCGTTGGTTTAGACGTACAGCGGGTAACATATATAGACCAGATGGGAAAGGATATGGTTTATTACATCAAATACAAGGGAAAAGACGTTAAGCCCGGAGACAAGCTTCCAAAGACTTCCAAAATTGAACTGATTTGTGGAAATGGAAGTATTTCCGATAGAGCTGTTATTAAAGCTGACTCGGAATAGTTTATGGCATCTACAGAAAATCTGGAGTCAGAGGAGGACAATGAACTTTTTGAGCACCATCGGTTCGTGGCTTCTAAAGGTCAAGAACCACTTCGGGTAGACAAGTTTCTAATGAATTTTGTTGAAAACGCTACGCGCAATAAGATTCAAAAATCCGCCAAAGACGGTCATGTTTGGGTAAATGATTCCGTGGTTAAATCTAATTATAAGGTCAGGGCAGGGGATGAGGTAAAAGTTCTTTTTGAACATCCACCACATGAATTCTTATTAGTTGCCGAAGATATTCCTTTGAATATTGTGTATGAGGACGATGTACTTTTGGTAGTGAATAAGCCTGCAGGTATGGTCGTGCACCCCGGGCATGGTAATTATTCCGGAACTCTTATTAATGCGTTGATATATCATATTGATAATTTGCCCGCCAATAGTCATGAACGACCTGGATTGGTGCACCGGATAGATAAGGATACTTCTGGTCTTTTGGTCATAGCAAAGACGGAAGCCGCCATGACACATCTTGCAAAACAGTTTTTTGATAAGACTTCTGAACGGGAGTATATTGCCCTGGTTTGGGGAAATGTGGAGGAGGACGAAGGTACCGTTGTAGGTAACGTGGGTAGGAATCCAAAGAACAGATTGCAAATGCATGTCTTCCCGGAAGGTGAGGAAGGAAAGGAAGCAGTAACCCATTTTAAAGTCTTGGAGCGTCTGGGTTATGTTACTTTGGTTTCCTGCAAACTCGAAACGGGAAGAACCCATCAGATTAGGGTGCATATGAAATATATTGGGCATACCCTTTTCAATGATGAGCGTTACGGTGGAGAAAAAGTATTAAAAGGGACTACGTTTACTAAATACAAGCAGTTTGTAGAAAATGCCTTTAAAGTGCTCCCCAGGCAAGCCCTACATGCTAAAACCTTAGGTTTCGTTCACCCCGTAAGTGGAAAGCAAATGCGTTTTGATTCCGAACTCCCGGAAGACATGCAACTTTGCATAGAAAAATGGCGGAATTATACTAAAAATAGTATTGGATAATAGTTTTCATCAATAGGCTTATTAAAACTCTTTTTAATGAAGAATAGGTAGTGCGTTAAAACCTTTATATTTTTATGAGATATAAATTAAAGCTATATGAAGATTGTTATTTCTCCCGCTAAGTCTTTGGATTTTGAAAGTAAACTTCCGTCCACAGAATTCTCTGAACCTAGGTTTTTGGAGGAAGCGCAAAAACTGAACAAAGTTTTGGTAAAGAAAAAACCAAAAGCTCTTTCTGACTTAATGTCCATTTCCGATAATCTGGCGCAATTGAATTGGGAACGCAACCAAAATTTTTCGGTTCCCTTTACGCCAAAGAACGCTAGGCCTGCAATATTTGCTTTTAACGGAGATGTGTACCAAGGCCTGGATGCCTATACCATTTCAGATAAGAAACTAGTAGATTTACAAGATAAACTTCGCATTTTATCAGGTCTTTATGGGGTTTTGAGGCCGATGGATTTAATGCAGCCTTACCGCTTGGAGATGGGAACTCCTTTAAAAGTGGGTAGAAAGAAAAATCTATATGAATTCTGGAAAAAAACGGTGACAGATTCTTTAAATTCAGAATTAGAGGACGATGAACTGTTCGTGAATTTGGCCAGTAACGAATATTTTGGTGCTGTAGATACAAAAGCCCTGAAAGTTCCTGTGATAACCCCTATTTTCAAGGATTGGAAGAACGATAAGTTAAAGATAATCAGTTTTTTTGCTAAAAAAGCTAGGGGTTCTATGGTGCGATATATCGTAGATACCAAAGCCAAAACCTTAGAAGATATAAAAGGTTTTAATTTGGATGATTACGAATATAGCAAACAGCATACCTTAAAGGAAAATGAACCTGTATTTATACGGTAAAATATTCTTTCCGCTTTCACGTTTGTTTTATGAAGGAGTTCCTTAAAAGATGAGCATGAAAAAATTAATTCTATCCGCTATTATTTTATTGGGTATCGCAATTTCCTGTACGGACAGGGATGATGATGTGGCCACGATAAACATTCGTATAAAAAATAATACCGACTTCTTCTTCAATGAAGTTCGTTTAACACAGAGGGATACAACTTATGAAAATGTTGGGGTAGGTGAGTTTTCTGAATATTTTGAATATGAACAGGCTTTTCAAACAGCGGCATTAACCATTGTCGCCGACTCTACTACCTTTAATTATGTTCCGGCAGAAATACCTACAGATTCGTTGCCCATTGGTTTTTATACTTATGAGCTAGGATTGGATGAAGAGGAAATGGTGACTTTTACCTTTAGGATAGATTACTAAACTATTTCTTTTTACCAACTTTTATTTTCTCTTCTATAGTTGGTCGTTTTTTTATTTTCCTTGGTCTTCTAGCCCCATAGGAATTATTAGCTATCTTTCCTCTCTTCGATTTTTTGTCGCCTTTACCCATAACATCTTTTCTTAGTGGTGTTATTAAAGTTAGTAAATTCGAAATCAAATAACAATGTAATCGAAGTATTACTTAAACCTGCTTTTTTAAAATTTTGTTCCTGCACACGCATCCATACGAGCCATTTCTATTTAAGGAAGCCACAAAACTTGTTGTGGGTACACTGCCACCTCCCAGATTTACCACGGGCGATTTAAAAGAAGGCGACGTAAATTTCTGCTATGGTAGCAGGGACGGGCAGTTATGGCCTATTCTAAATGTTATTTTTAATCTGAATCTTTCTTTTGAAACTACAGAAGCTGCTATTCAGGAACGGAAATCCTTTCTTAAAAGTCGTCAAATTGGAATATGCGATATTGTTGCCAGTGCCCAACGTGAAAAAGTGGATGCCTCGGATTTAGGGATGCAAAATATTAAGCTACGGAGTTTGTTGGATTATTTGGGAACCTATCCTAAGGTGGACACCATTTTGTTTACAGGGGGAAATAGCAAAAACGGTCCGGAGTATTTCTTTAGGAAACATCTTAAAGATTATGGTCTTACCTTAAAAGTGGTTTCAGGTAAAGTGCCTAGAATACACGAGTTTAAGCACCCAAAGACGGGAAAATTGGTAAGGACTGTTTCTTTGACCGCTCCCTCTGGTGCCGCAAACAGGGCCGTGGGTAGTAACCCCTTATACAAAAAGCTAAAAGCGGCGAACCCCAATTTTAATACTGTTGATTTTAGGGTGATGCAGTATAGGGCGTTTTTCTAATTTACTTGCTCTAGTTAAAAAGTATAATTTCGACCAACGTTTAAGCTAAAGCTTATTTTTTATAGTATCTAAGTAAAAGCCGCGTGTCCAATTATCAGGCATATTCCAATTAATAAGAGGACTACCAACCCT
>JBARUM010000391.1:0-4265 GCA_049645725.1 Maribacter sp. | reverse complement strand
AAATTGTACCGCTTTATAACAATGAACCGGCAAAGGACAAACAAAGTGTATATGCTCCAGTAAAGGAAATGAAGTTAGAAGAGTACATTGAAATCCTAAAGACTAAACCCACGGATCTTAGGATATTCTTCTACGAAATTTTAAATAAAATGCCGGAGCTAACCAAGGACTTTGAGTATCCGGATATTGGTCTGAAGTTCTTTAAAAAACTACCTGCTTTATTTTTTGGCGGCGGAGAGTCCAAGGTTTTTATGCATTATGATATTGACTTACCGGATAGTATGCATTTTCATTTTGATGGGCATAAACACGTAACACTTTTTTCTCCTGAGCAGACAAAATATTTATACAGAGTGCCCTACGCTATTCATAATTTGGAATCCATAGATATGGATAATCCGGATTTTGAAAAATATCCAGCTTTAAAACATGCCGTAGGTATAACGGCAGAGATGGAACATGGTGACGCGCTCTTTATGCCTAGCGGGTATTGGCACTATATTAAATATCTAGACGGAGGGTTCTCCATGACGCTTAGGGCTTTGCCACGACATCCAAAAAGATTTGCAAACATGCTGTACAACGTACTCATTATGCGGAATTTTGATAATTTCACACGGAAATATTGGGGTCAAAAATGGCTAGATTATAAAGATGAACTGGCCGTAAAAAGAACACATAAAAACCTTTAAATTAGTATCTCCTCTATGTAGGGTTTGTAGAGATGCTTTAATAGATTAGCGTGATAGAAAGTAGTAAACGGATATTAATTAAAGCGGCAATTCTATTTGGTCTCTTCGCCTCTGCTCTATCCTGCGGCGTATCTAAATCGTTAAAAGAGAATTTAGATGTTACGCAATACGAAACCCAAATACCAGAACGGGTACAACTTAACGATACCACGTTTGCCATTTCAGACAATTTTTTACGCAAAAACAAACAAGGGCTTTGGGAGCTTTATGTGAGCGGAAATCCACTAGAATTAGGCTTAAAAACCGGCAGTCTTACCCAAGAGCTTTTTAACGAGCAGGAAGATATCTTTATTAAAAAAATTGACGAATTAGTTCCTTCCAAAGGATATCAAAACTTATTGAGAAAATTCTTGGCCTGGTTTAATCGAAAAATGTACCTGAATATAGACGAACAGTTTAAAGCAGAGCTTTACGGCGTCTCCAAATATGCTTCGCCAAACTACGATTACGTCGCCAAGCCTTATCAACGGGTCATGTATTTTCACGGTGCACATGATATTGGGCACGCACTTCAGGATTTAGCGTTAGTGGGTTGTTCTTCCTTTGCGGCTTGGGGCAACCAAACCAAAGACGGCAAGCTTTTGATAGGGCGAAATTTTGATTTCTATGCCGGAGATGATTTTGCCAAAAACAAGATTATCGCTTTTATAAATCCGGATAAAGGGCATTCGTTTATGTCCGTAACCTGGGGAGGAATGATCGGCGTAGTTTCTGGGATGAACGACCAAGGATTAACAGTTACCATTAACGCAGGTAAATCACAATTTCCTTTAATCGCTAAAACTCCAGTTTCTTTAGTCACTAGGGAAATCTTGCAATATGCATCCACCATTGAAGAGGCTATCGTTATTGCCAAAAAGAGAGAAGTTTTTGTATCGGAATCTATTTTTGTAGGTAGCGCAAAGGATAAAAAAGCGGCTATTATTGAAGTTTCCCCTCATAACTTTGGCGTTTACGAAGTGGACAATTCCAATCAATTAATTTGCGCCAACCATTTTCAAAGTGCGGCCTATGAGAATGATAAAAAGAATCAAAAGCACATCCTAGAAAGTCATTCACAATACCGTTATGAAAGAATGGAGGAACTATTGGAAGAATCGCAAGAAGTAGACCCAAAAGCCGTTGTCGGTATTCTTCGAGACAGAGAAGGGTTGGATGATAAAAAGATTGGCTATGGTAATGAAAAGGCATTGAATCAATTATTGGCCCATCACGGTATCGTTTTTAAACCCGAGGATTTAATGGTATGGATATCTAGCAACCCCTACCAGATGGGGGAGTTTGTAGCATACGATTTAAAAAACATATTCAAGGATAAAAGTAGTCCTGAACCTACAGAAATTATTGCTGCTAGTAATTTAAATATCCCGGCGGATCCTTTTCTGGATACCGACACCTATAAAGATTATGAACGTTATCGGGTATTGAGACACGAAGTGGAAAGTGCTATCAACAATGAATTACACATAGACCAAACAAAATTGGAACAAATGATTGCATTGAACCCAAATTTTTGGGAAGGATATTATTTAGCTGCATTATACAATTACCAAAAAGGATATGAAGCGGTTGCCCTTACTTATTTTCTAGCCGCAGAGGAAAAAGAAATCACAACCGTTCCGGACAGGGAATCGGTAGAACGTTATATTCGTAAAATAAATAGAAGGTAGTATATGGTTCCTGAAATTGAAATGGCCCAAGTAGATGAGATTAAACTACTCCAAGAACAGAAATTATCGAAATTAATAACCTATTTGGCGCAGTACTCCCCTTTTTACCAAAGGCTGTTCAAGACAGAAAATATCGATATAACTGACATAAAAAAAATTGAGGATTTAGTCAAAATACCAACATCCAATAAAGATGATTTGCAACAGTACAACGAAGATTTTTTCTGTGTTCCTAAAACGGAAATTATTGATTATGTAACCACTTCAGGAACTTTAGGAGATCCGGTGACCATAGGTTTAACGGATGCCGATTTAGAACGTTTAGCATATAATGAAGCTATTTCTTATGCTTGCGCTGGGGTACAGAAAGAGGATATTCTGCAATTAACAACAACCTTAGACCGCAGGTTTATGGCCGGTTTGGCCTATTTTTTAGGGGCTCGTAAATTAGGTTCGGGAATAATTCGTGTAGGTGCGGGAATTCCCGAATTGCAGTGGGACACTATTCTAAAATTCAAACCCACGTACTTGATTGTGGTGCCATCATTTTTATTAAAATTAATTGATTATGCCAAAACCCATGATATCGACTTTAAAAATTCTGGTATCAAAGCGGCTATTTGTATTGGGGAATCCTTGCGTGACCAAGATTTTGGCTTAAACGTTTTGGGAACTAAAATAAAATCAGAATGGGATATTGACCTGTTTTCAACCTACGCCTCAACAGAAATGAGTACCGCATTTACGGAATGCACTGAGCAACAAGGCGGACATTTACATCCGGAATTACTTATTGCAGAAATACTCGATGATAAAGGCAACGAAGTCCCCGAAGGCTATCCAGGTGAACTTACGATTACCACTTTAGGTATTGAGGCTATGCCCCTGCTTCGTTTTAGAACAGGTGATGTAGTCGTTGCACATAGATTAC
This sequence comes from Maribacter sp., assembly GCA_049645725.1. Lineage (GTDB taxonomy): Bacteria > Bacteroidota > Bacteroidia > Flavobacteriales > Flavobacteriaceae > Maribacter. The sequence continues at coordinate 912 of JBARUM010000391.1, read as the reverse complement.
CGTGTAAGTGTGGGAGAAATACGCTACGCTTAGGGCCAGTTTTAGGCAGGAAGAAACAGATGATAAAGTATAAAGGCACCACGTTATACCCTCCAGCGATGGATAATTTATTGAACGATTTCAGTGAGGTAACGAACCATGTGATAGAAATATACCACAATGAATTTGGGACGGATGAAATCAGAATAAAAATTACAACTTCATCTGCGTCAGAAGGGTTACTCAGAAATATTAAAGATCATTTTAGATCGCGCCTACGGGTTTCACCTAAAATAGAGATTACAGATCTTAAAGAAATTCAAAGACTACAGGCATCCAAATTAGGAAGAAAACCAATTCGGGTGATAGATGCAAGAAAGGATAATTAAAAAGGCCCCATGCCAACATGAGGCCTTTCATTTTTATTTACCTAGCATTAAAAGCTCATTACAGCGAACCTCTGTAATATATCTTTTTTCTCCTTCTTTCGTCTCGTAAGACCGGTGTGTTAGTTTGCCCTCTACGGCTACTTGCTTTCCTTTAGTCAAATAGTTCTCCACGATCTCTGCAGTTTTACCCCAAGCCACAACATTATGCCATTGCGTATCATCTACTTTCTCACCTTTTGCATTCTTGTAGGTTTCTGTTGTGGCAAGGGAGAATTTTGCCAATTTGGCTCCTCCATCAAGATTTACAATTTCTGGGTCTTGACCCAAGTTTCCAATCAACTGTACTTTGTTTTTAAGTGCGTTCATACTATTTTGTTTTTATCGTTAAACAGTTAATACTATCAAGCCTCCTTGACTTGACACTGCAAACATAAAACCGCCTTCAAATGTTAATCGGTTACAAAATACTTACTTTCGTTTGTAATCATTTGTAGTCGTTTAAAAACTTTTTTATCACTGTATATAAGGGAACTATATACTATAG
>JBARUM010000390.1:0-2508 GCA_049645725.1 Maribacter sp. | reverse complement strand
TAACAATGACACCGGAATCCGTTATATCTTTAATTCTACGTAGTGTTGAAAGTCTTATATTATCTATGTTCTTAATAATTAAATAGGAATAAGCATTGCCTTCCGGAAGCACTATTTGTTTATTTATTAAGGTAATCCTATTGTGCAATACATCCGCATTGGTACAATCAAAATTAATTCCCGTTGGAATTTTTGGACTTAATCTTTTTCTAAGGATATTTCCATTATGAGAGTTGTCTCCAACAAACACAAGTACATCGGCCACTGGATATCCTTGCCTCAGCAAATAACTACCTCTAGCTATATATTCAAACCAAGCTTTACCAGCGTTCATCCACCAAGTTTGGGTTCTATCTATATGAGAACCCCATTGACCCATTGTCATTCCGGGTTCTACATGTGTGTTGGCTTGATGAACAAAACGATGGAACATAAACTCATTCACACCTCTTACCCATGCATTATCTCCAGAAACCTTGGCGTTGGCAGGATGCATTTTCCAGTTTAGTGCTGGAGCCGATGTAAATGATTCTGCCGATATTACATTTTTTCCGTAAACGTGCGATGCCGTAACTGTAGAAAATACTCGATCTAAACTTTTACCCATCCAAAATTCTGTCATAGGAATGTCCGTTACACCAGTGACATCAATTTCATTTATATGACCCATTCCATAAGGTTCTGTATAGCTTTTTAGTCCGTTCTCATTGCAAAGTTCTGTGAAGTATTCGTAATAATTTTTCTCCATTAAATTACAATACACATCATTTAAATCCCACAACACCCGTTTAGTAGTATCTATATTATCCACATATCTTCCAGCAAAAAGTGGTAAAAATTTAATAATATCATAACCCTTCTCTTTTTGGTAAATAGCATCAAAACCGTCTGTCCAATTTTGTCCCCCCATTTCATAACTATCAATCTCAATATATTGCAAGGCGTTAGGTGCTAATTTTTTGGAATTATCAATAACTTCCTGTACAAAATTATCCCAATGGTTTTTAAAAGCTGGTCTACTAAACTTATCACATTCCAAACCTTTGCCCCATATTGAAGCGGGACTGTTCATAGCTCCCGTAGATGTGTTTCCAAATCGCATGATAGTCCATTTACCTCTAGGTAATTTTGCTTCTACTGTTCCATATTCATTCAAATAAGGCGTTAAATCTATAATATCATCTCTTTTTACTATCATGGAAACGTCTGGAACACCAATACTATTTAACTTAGTACTAGACGTTTTAGCCAATCCAGAAAAGCCAATAAAATTATCATAACGGCTTGTTGCCTGTAGACTTATCTCTTTGATATTCATATTTTTATTAAAACGTATCTTAAAAAACCTTGATGTAATCGGATCCAAACGGTCAATAAAATTCCATTCAGATTTAGCGCTTCTAACTTTGGTCAATTTTTTAACTGATTTAAAGTTTTCTCCGTCATCGGAAACTTCAAGTTCAGCATCACCATTTCTATCGGAAACAGGAATATATATGGATCTTAAAGTATAAGGTTGACCATAATCGTACAAAACCCAGGAATCTTCATCGTTATTTTTTGTAATGCTCGCTGTATCTTCAATACGATTATCTGTGGCTTTCGCTATATTAAAAGTTGAATCTGACGATGTGATTTTGGGCCGTATTTTTGCATCCGATATTTCTGTTTCTAAGGCAGGGTATGCCAGAACAGCTATATCCTCATAAAAATCTTCTCTAACTGTTGGAAGTTGAAGTGCGACATTGATTTTTGAATTTCCAACATGTACAACGGTATCACAGTACACAATCATTTTCATACTCTCTTCCGGTTTAATCCATGGTCCTGCACTAGATGACCAACCATCACAGTTATGCACACCAAAAGAAAGTCCTAAACGTTCTGATTCTTTAGCAGCATGTGTAATGATTTCATGATGTTTAGGTGAATCATACTTAACATCACCGTAAGGTATACCTGTAGCAACATTAAACAATAGGACACCACCTTGACCAGCAGCTGCCAATGCTTCCAAATCTTTAGTCATACCCACTTTACTCATGTTACCGCTCATGGCATGCATCCAGGTACGTGGTTTAGCTGAGTTGGGTGGGTTCTTAAAGTTTTCCTCTATACTCCTGTAATCCTCTGATGATTGACCAAACATTACATTAATTGAGTAAAGTGATAGCGCTCCCAGAATTAAATATTTGATTAAGATGTCGTCTCTCACGCGTTCGTATCTACTTCTCATATTTAATAGGAATTGTTAATTGGAATAAGGATAACCGATGAAATGATTAATCGAAAATTTAATTCGACGAGACGATAATGTTTCAAAGTGCTTCGCACAATTGGTAATTTTAAGAAAGCATCGCATACTGTCAAAGATGTTCGTATTTTTCTCATCTTAATTCTTTATTAATTTCATTATTACGGGACTTTCGTTACTGACTTTAACAAAGTATATACCACTTGACCTGTCCTCTATGTCCAAAAGTACTTTTCCGTTTATAACGGGATAGT
>JBARUM010000389.1:0-5601 GCA_049645725.1 Maribacter sp. | reverse complement strand
ATAAATTGCCCTTGTTCCATCAATTTCAGGAATTGTTGAGGATATTACATTGAAAGAATCTTCTTTATCTGATTCCATAATATTAAATTTGGCAATCAAATCACCTTCAGGGCTATCTAAGGTCACTTTTATTTGCCCCCCATGTGAATTCCCTAACGTCTTAATGGTCATTTTTTCAATGGCGGTTTTATCAAAATCAACATACCTGTAAATTGCATAATCGCCATCACGGATGTTGGATAATTTCCCGATCCAAGCGTTGTCGATTTTTTCCTCCTCTATTCTGACATTGCCATTTAAACCACATGCCTGTTCTGCTTCAATTCGTTGCCCCCCTATAAATGGTGGTGCAGCACCGTTTGAAGTCATCGAGACCTCATCAATAGTTCCATCAGAATTGATTTCAATTGGTTCAATGCATACTTTTCGGAATTTTCTGGAGCCGTTTGTGGAACGATGATAGAAAACATACCATTTACCATTGAATTTTTGAATAGAACCGTGATTGTTCCATACCTGGGGATCACTCCCATAATTGTCTATTATTATTCCTTTGTATTGATAAGGACCTCCAATTTTATCAGAGGTTGCGTAGCCCAAACATGTTGGCCTATCTCTTCTGCTTTCATCCGCAAATACCATATAGTAAGTATCATTGATTTTTCTAATTGAAGTTCCCTCATGGAATATTTCCCATGATTTTTTTTCGAGGGGAAAAACTATGTTGGTTGAATCGATTTTGGAAAAACTATCATTTAATTTAGCCATACGTGGATGACCCTGGCCCCAAAAATAATAGCCTTGTCCATCATTGTCAACATATAAGGCCGGGTCTATACCATGAGCCCCAAAGATTTGCTCAGTTTTAGAAAAGGGACCAATAGGGCTATTGGCGAAAGCAACACCTTCTTCCATTACTGTGGATTCGCCAAAGATTTTGCCTGGCGAACAAAAATAAAGCAAGTATTGTCCACCTATTTTTATGCAATCAGGAGCCCATAATAATTTGTTGCTTCCGGGTACATTATCAGATTCACCAACTGAAGAGAATATTTGCCTATCCACGTTCCAATCTACCATATTTGTAGTAGAATAAATGTCATATGAATGGGAACACCAATATTCTTCACTCTCATCAACAGAACCATATAGGTAAAGCCTTCCATTGTCCCAGACCTTTGCCTCCGGGTCGGCGAAATAACTCCCAGGTTTTGTTATTGGGTTCTGTGAATAGATAAAGTTTGCGGCAAACAGTATGGCAAATATCCAGATTCTCATATATTTCTTTTAATAATAACTACCTTTTAATGAATGTCTTACTACCATCCACACCCAAATTTTTTAGGTCAATAAAATAAATACCCTGTGTTAATTCTTGTAGGTTAATCAAGATATCATTATGTCCATTTTTAACTTGATTTTCAATTCTTTTTACTGTTCTTCCTAAATTATCGTGCACCAAGATAATACCCTTGGTATCTTGTGGCGCTTCAAAACTGATGTGTACAAAATCATGACTGGGATTAGGATAAAGGGTGATTTCGCTTGAAAAAGAGGAGGTTAAGATATCATCCGTTTTATCTTGTGAACCACCTCTGCAGGTTGGACAACTGGTCTCTATCAGTTGAAAGTTGTCAAATACAGCCCAGCTATTGGCACTCCCATTTGCTCTAAAGCCAATACGAATGGAATTATTAGTTACATTGATATTCTCAATTTTAAGTTCTTGGTACCAGACGTTTTGGGTGAGGTTATCATTGAGCTGTCCTCCACCATAATTTGAAACTTCCATTCTAACTGTAGAAAAGCCAGAGCCTGATGCTGCATCCATGCTTACCGAATAAGTTCCGTTAGGGATGCCATTTATGTCTTGGTAGATAAGTGAACTATGATTCGATCCATTCCAGACCAACCCATTGTAAGACCCATCGGTAGCATTGATATTCTGCGTATAAAAACTATTGGATCCAGAATTGTTCAATGTCCATCCTGAAAAATTATTCAGTTCAAAACTCATGTTATTGCCTGCGTTTGGAGTAAGCGTCATAGCAGAAAACTGATTTGAATTGCCACTTTCATCATTGACATTATAAGCCACGGCCACAAAAAAGTATTCTTCATTGTCTAAAAGATTGTCGACGTTGTAAGACAATACGTTACCGACATCTATGGTGGTATTATAATTACCACTACTGGTACCATACTTGATTATATAGCCCGTTGCATTGCCTACCGAAGACCAGTTTGAATCAATTTCTCTGAATTCTGTTACCGATGGTGAATTTAATGTTGGTGGCATTAGCGCCAATGATGTCTCCACAGCTCCCATGTCAAAATCTGAAATGGTGTTCAATTGTGTGCCCTTAAAGTCAATGGCCCCTATGTTGATACTGAATTGCGAGTTCAAATCCAAGCCTTCATCAATTGCCGGAGAACCATTTTGCAAATCATAACCATCAAAAGATTCCAATAGATAGGGATCACCCAATGTAATGCCCGCCCCAGCATTGTTCAATTGCGGATTTGCATTCAACCCTACATTGTTACCCGATATCCGCTCTTGATTACCTCCATTTTGCCATGAGCTATAATTTGAATAATTATTATTTCCCCAAGAAAATGTATAGTTACTGTTCGCCGAATAATACAGATTACCTTGAAAGGCTACACTGCCTGTTGCCTGCGAAACCACCTTCATCATTTCCGCACTTCCATTGGTGACAAAAATGTTGCTATGGAAATTAATATTGGTGAAACCGCCAGATTCTATTTCAACGGCTTTTGGAATGCCAATACTTGAGGTGTTTACATAGATGGTATTGTTGTAAATATCAGCATTGACTACACCACCACTTGAGCCGCTTGAAAATAGGTGAATGCCGCCAAAATTATTATTTCTACCGTCATTTTCGCTAATATTGTATCTTATTATGGAGTTTCTCAATGGGGTAGCCCCATCGAACTGGGCAATCAAGTAGCCTGCGCCATCATTACCATGTGAATAGTTGTATTGAAGCGTACAATCGATACAGCCCCCATCTATATCAAAACCACCGCCATCTTTTGAATTCCCTGTTTTATTAGCATATGCCTCGTTATGTTGAATGATGACATCTTTTGATTCAAATGCCCAAATCCCTACGGGCCCACCCTGGGGATTAGTGTTCAATCCTCCATTATCATTAGCAATACAACGTTGTATTGTTAAGTTTTGTGCAGATCCTATTACCACTCCGTTGCCAGAGTGATTTTCTTTGAAGAGGGGATCGCCATAGTTGTCGTGAAAATGGCAGTCTTCAATTAACATGTTAACAAAGTTATAATCCGGTGCAAAGGCGGCATAACTAACCATGCCCCCAAAAACGTTATGATGTGACTCAACATTCCTCACTGTAATGTTCGTTATTTTTCCTGTTCCAAAACCGCCAAAAAATATACCTTCGCCATAAAAATCACTGACTTCAACGTTTTCTATAAGCACGTAGTCCTTGGTACCGGTAAAATCTTCGGTAATCCTAAAAGTGATACCCCCAAAATCATTGTATGACTGGGTTCCTTCGGCGTTAATGTTGGTAATTTCAAAACCAGCATTGTTCTTAACGATAATAGCTGAATCATCTACAGGTTTTAAGGTTGCTCTACCCGAGCCATATGACGAAATTTTTAGGGGTTGACTTGCACTGGTATTGAAACTTTCATCAAATATGAGTGTTTCCGAAAAGTTTTGGCCTCCACGATAAAGCAAGGCATCACCAGCTTGAAGTTCGTCTATATGAAGATAGCCATTTCTCCATGGCTGTGATTGTGTACCTGGATTCGAATCATTTCCACTGTTACTCACGTAGAAGTTGTTAGGACCCCTGTTTTCCTTGACCTTAATAAAAAACTTCAAATCTTCATGAAAAGTACCGTCAGAAACCCTTAGGGTAACTTTATGTTTGCCAATATTAGATGTGTTAGGTGTGCCCGTGAGAAGACCGCTAGAAGAATTGAACGATAGCCACGAGGGAAGGTTAGGAGCGGAATAAGTTAAAACATCATTGGAATCAGAATCATTGGCCGTTAGCTGGTATGAAAAATTTTGACCTGTAGTTCTGCTGACAGTCTGACCTGGTGAAGAAGACGTAATGTTTGGTGGAGTACCAAAATGGTTCTGAATGGCATCGAACCATTTTTGTGCCATTTTTTCCTCACCCTGTCCGTTTGGATGTATACCATCGTACATATCAGCAGTAACACTAATATTACTGTTTTGGTCTACGAGTATAACTGGAGAGTGTGGCGTATCCTTTGTTGGCACATAACTGGTAAGGGCATTATTGAGCGAAGTTACCATTTGGGAGAGTGTTTGCCCATTGTTACAATAAGTGTCATCAAAGCCCAGTATGGATGAATTTCCCATGGGAACGATTTTTGCCAAAAAAATGACTACGTTAGGGTTGTCTGCACGCAACAAACTTATGATGGTATCCATATCTGATAATACCTGACTATTGGTTCTGCAGTTAAACACATCGTTAGTGCCTAAATGCAGCAGCACGGCATCGGGGGTATACCCATTCAACCAAGTTGATAAAGTGCCCCTGCCAGGATCAAATCCAGCACCACTTATAATATTGTTCGTGTCCCAGCCTGAATGTCCTTCATGGTGCATATCGAATAAATCACCCTCTGGAGGCAGTAGGTCAAAGAAACCACTGAAGAATTTTGAACCAACAAAATCAATATTGTAGCCATCGTCTTTTAGCTCATTCCATAGAACCCTACGATAACTTGCATGAACGTCTTCACCTTCTGTTATGGAATTGCCTAAGGGAAGGACTTTCAATATGCTACCGTCGTCCACGGTGACAACAAACTTTAGTTTAAGTGTTGTTTGAGAATCCCTTACTTTTATTTCGATTGAATGATTACCCAAATCGGCCAAGGTAGGAGTCCCGGATAAGGTTCCGTTTTGAAAGTTAAAGTCAAGCCAGTCAGGCAAAACACTTGTACTGTAAATGACCTGACCAGAAGCATTTGTTGTGCTGACGGTGTAAGAATAACTTGCATTGGGCTGAACCGATGTATCGGGCTCTGAAACTAATTTCATGTCTTGGGGTATCTCGGCAAGCTGAAAATTATCTACCAGCAAAGTTCCGTTAGCACCATCTTTCCAGATATCTAATTTAATAGTATTTATACCAGATGAGGTGGAAAACTCAATTTCGTTAGTCGAATAATTTGATGAAGTTGCTTGATAACCAGACTGAGTACCAGAACCTGCATAATCCTTTACGACAATCCACGCTTGGTCTGACCCCAACAACTTTGAATCAAATGTGAGCTTATAATTTTTGTTCGATTCAACTAATATTGATTGGGATATAACTGCTTCACCATTTGTGATTGAAGCAGCATAAGTACCCTGTGAAGCATCATTACTTATGGAAGCGGTACCGTTGTTTTCCCAAATGACCCATCCATTTAAGCTTCCGGTTTCAAAGCTACCGTTTTGGATTATTCCTTGGGATTTGAGAATTTGACAGGTAACTAAGAACAAACAGAGCGTTAAAATATTCTTCATACTCAAAGATTTATAGGTTAAAAGGAGTGTTCAGA
>JBARUM010000388.1:0-1613 GCA_049645725.1 Maribacter sp. | reverse complement strand
TAATTCTAGTTCACTTTTGTCTTTTGAATAACCAGCGCGTTCAGCAAATGTATGACTATATCCTACTCCTAAACCTACTTCATAATTAAGATGCTCCCCTATATTTCTTCTAATTCCCCAAGTGGGTATAATGGAAAAATCACTTACTATAGGGGCATTGTCAGTATTGAATAAGACAAACCAATCTGGATGATAACCCATCTTTAAAGCAATAAAATTGCCACTATTTCCATCAATTCTTTTTGAGTTCTCTGAGCGTTTTTTGAGGTTGTAATAGAATCTTGGCTCCACGACTATAACGGGTGCTAGTAGAAATGGAGAATCATAATCATCGTAAAAAGTAGTTTCCCAAACACCAAAATCAAAACCAATCTCTGTTCTCAGTGCTACGGTATTTGATAGTTTTGCTTCATTATATGCCCAGATTCCTAAAACTCCAGTTTGTAATCCGAATGTTGATTTTTCTACACTTGTGTTTTGAGCTTTGGCGATTAATGTTAATCCGCACAAAGTCAAAGTAATTAAAGTTTTTTTCATAATAATATTTATTTTGTTTTAACCTTGATTCCTTGTGAGCGAACGATTTATGGGGTTACTAATCAATGCTATTCCAATCCATACAAACCAAACAATCTGACTAATTCCAAAAACTTCTTTGAATACGTCGAAAGGTAAAATTGTAAGAATGCCTGCAAGCGCCACAAGTAGGCCTAAATAGTTCAGTGGTTTTGAGAAAAACGAATATTTTAAAGCTGCTATACTTAAAAGTAATACCCAAATACCTCCAACAATTTCATTTCCTCCACCAAGTCCTTCTGAAACAATACCAATACTTGTCCAGATTGATATAGCTTTTTGTGGCTCCTCAATTCCAATTTCAATGACGGAAATAAGTCCAATATTTGCAATCATTCCACTGGCTATAACCAATCCAACCCAGATTACTCCAAAAACAGAAGCGAGTATCGAAAGGTTGGGCAAATTATCTTTTATTTTTTGGTGTATTGAAACAACTAATACAGCAAGTAAAATTCCAAATAAAACATAACTTATTAAGTTTGTTGTTGATAGCATTACATAGTTGTCAGACAAGAAGTTTACTCTTTCAATTTCTGTTGCGTCTGCTTTTGGATACTCTAATATTCCACCATAAACTATAAACGCTATGATGTAGATTAATCCGAGTGAAATTGAGCAGAATCCACCAAGCTTTTGTAATGATTTTGTATTCATAATTGTAAAGCGTTTCTTTTTAATACGTTTGTGAATAGGGGAAAATTCACTATTTATATTAAAGCTTATAACCAGCTAAAGCCTAACCCTACATTAAAGATTACTGCATCTCTGTGTGCATCTCCTTCTAAAGACGCACGGCCCAAAACTAATTTAGACTGCACATTAAGTGCGAAGTTTTTCTTTTTATAAATTTCGTAACCTGAACTCGCCATTACAGCGCAACCAAAATTCCAATCGTCATTTACATTGTCTTGAATATCATATAATGCTGGCGAATCTATTGATAAACCGATACCTCCGTGAATCCACCAACGATCTTTTACCCAATATTGTACAGATGGAATAAAACCTCCGAAATGCCTGTCATTATCCTGAAA
>JBARUM010000387.1:0-2294 GCA_049645725.1 Maribacter sp. | reverse complement strand
CGAATACCAAGAAAATGCTTTAAACAGTATTTTGCAATCATTTGAAAATAAAATGGTTACGTTGTTAAAAGGCGTTACTTCTTCAGGTAAAACTGAAGTATATGTAAAACTTATCGAGACTTGCATTGCCAAAAGCAAGCAAGTACTATACTTATTACCTGAAATAGCATTGACCACACAGCTTATTTCTAGATTGCAGGAGTACTTTGGGGAAAAGATTACCGTTTATCACTCCAAATATAACGCTCAAGAAAGAATTGAGGCATGGAACAATGTATTGAACGGAAAACACAAGGCGCAAATAGTGATTGGGGCCAGGTCGGCTTTATTTCTTCCATTTAAAAATTTGGGTCTGGTTGTAGTTGATGAAGAACACGAAAGTTCCTTTAAACAATTTGACCCGGCACCAAGGTATCATGCACGGGATACAGCTATAGTGTTGGGAAAACTTCATGATGCTAATATTCTATTGGGTTCGGCTACCCCAAGTATTGAAAGTTATTATAACGTACGGCAAGGAAAATATGGTTATGCCGAAATAACTAGGCGTTTTGGTAATGTTCTGATGCCAGATATGGAACTTGTTGATATTAAGGAAGCGCACCGGAAACGAAGAATGAAGGGTCATTTTTCAGAGCGTTTGTTGGAAGAAGTTACGGAAAGTTTAGGTGCCGGGGAGCAAATTATTCTTTTTCAGAATAGAAGGGGGTACGCCCCTGTATTGGAATGTTTGACGTGTGGACATACGCCCCAATGCCCCAATTGTGATGTAAGTCTAACCTATCATCAATATAGAAAGCAAATTCGATGCCATTATTGCGGGCATCATGCGGCGGTACCAGAGGCTTGCCAAGCTTGTGGTAGTCCCAATTTGGATACTAAAGGCTTTGGGACTGAACAAATAGAGGAAGAGGTAAGACAATTATTTCCAGAATCAAAAGTAGGTCGTATGGATTTGGATACCACCCGTGGTAAACATGCCTATGAAAAAATAATAACTGCTTTTGAACAGCAGGAGATGGATATTCTAATCGGTACCCAAATGCTCACCAAAGGACTGGATTTTAGAAATGTAAGTTTAGTCGGCGTAATGAATGCTGATGCACTTTTGAATTTTCCGGATTATAGGGCTCATGAACGTAGTTTTCAATTATTGACGCAAGTTTCTGGTAGAGCGGGGCGGACCAAAAAAAGGGGTAAAGTAATTATACAAAGTTATAATCCCTACCACCAAATTCTAAAACAGGTCACCACGAGCGATTATGAGGCTATGTATACCGAGCAGTTATACGAGCGAGAGCAATACAAATACCCTCCAATAAATCGCATTATTAAAATAACATTTAAGCACAAAAATTATAACGTGCTTAATGAAGCCGCAGATTGGTTCTGCAATGCCTTGAAAACAAATTTTGGTGGTACTGTCCTAGGGCCCGAGTATCCGCCGGTAGCTAGAATTCGTAATCAATACCTCAAACATGTATTGGTTAAAGTTGGCAAAAAGGAACCATTGGGCACGGCCAAACGTAATATCAAGAGGATAGAAAAGTCTTTTAATGCAATTTCAGGATATAGAAGTGTCCGTGTCATTTATAATGTAGATCATATATAAAAAAAACCGCCTTTTTGGCGGTTTTCATATAAAGTAAAATTACATCATATACTATACGTTACTAAGTGCTTCGGCCAACTCCGTTTTTTTGTTTCTACTCAAAGGAATGGATCTTCCACTAACTTCAACATTTTTACTATTGAATTTTTCAACTTTTTCTAAGTTGACGATATAGGATTTGTGGATTCGTAGAAATTTTTCTTCCGGCAACTGCTTTTCAAAAGATTTCATTGTTGATAAAATTACAATATTAGCTTCATCGGTAACCAATTTTATATAGTCACCAAGAGCTTCTATCCACTTGATATCGTTTAAAATAACTTTTCTTTTCTTAAGATTACTCTTCACAAAGATATGCTCTTCGTCTTCGGTAACCCTGTTCACTTGCTCATATTTAGCAACTGCTCTTTTAACGGAAGCATCAAAGCGGGCCATAGTGATCGGTTTATGCAAATAATCCGTTACATCATAGTCAAAAGCTTTGAGGGCGTAATCCGGTTTACCAGTAATCAAAATTACCTGAGGACTGTTATCTAGGGATTCGAGTAGGTCAAACCCTGTGATGATAGGCATTTCAACATCGAGAAAAATAAGGTCGATCTCGTTGTTTTTAATACCGTTCTTAGCTTCGATAGCGTTACTATATTCCGCTACCATGGCTAAGTTGGGATGGTTGTTTACC
>JBARUM010000386.1:0-1573 GCA_049645725.1 Maribacter sp. | reverse complement strand
GTAGAAAAGGGTATGATAATCAATATCAATTAATTCTTATGAGAAGGAGGAATCGCTATGGTTAAAAAACCCCTTGCATCCTTATTGGTCGTGACCTTGTTTCTAATGATGGTCATGCCGACACAGACCTATGCAGCACCAAAATGGTGGGATAGAATCAAAGATATTATAGCAGCAGATATAGTAGGCGCAGTGGATGGTTATTTACAAACAGAATCTGTTGGTGGCGCCTTAGGAGGCAGCATCAAGGCTTCTGTTGAAGCAGGAAAGGGCCTAGCAGGTAGGGGTAATGATTGGTTGCCTCTAGAGGTAGACCTTGCTAGCTTAGGCGATCATCATAATGAAGGTTTGGACAGGGTATTCCAAAGATTTCAATTCAAGCGTCAACAGCTGTCTAAAGAATCTTGGCAAAGGGTAGACCGTGCCATTTTGATTTTTATATGGGAAAAAGGCCTTTACAGTAATGATGTAGATACTTATTTGAAGAGCATGGATCCAAACTTTGAGGCAATGATGGACCGTATAAAAACCGCTAGTAGAACATTTCCTATATCTGATAATTTTTATGGGAACCTTGAAAAAGCCTTGGCTGTCCTAGACGGGGAGAGCGATGATCCTGAACTTCTTATAGATGGTTTTATTGCCATGGTTGAAGATGCTTTTGTCAAAGAAAGTAGGGGAGACATCCTTGTAACCAATATTATAATGACGACGGCCAGAAAGTCATATGATTATTGGAAGGATATTGCTGATGGTCAGCCACAATCAGAGACAGTCATAATAGAAGATGAGGGTCCAGAAATTATCGAAGCAGATATTCCTTCTAAGGTTAAGGGTCTAAAGATTACCATTGACAGGCTTGAAGCCAGTGTTGGCATTGACCCAGTCCTTATAGACGTTGCCCCTTTTATTGAAAAGGATAGGACCATGGTCCCCTTTAGATTTGTTGGTGAAAGCTTAGGTGCAGAAATTGGTTGGAACCCAGAAGAAGCAAGTGTTACTTATGCTCTGGCTGATAAGACGGTCAAATTATACATCGGTAATAACATGGCCATGGTCAATGGTCAAGAAGTTGCAATCGACCAGAATCCCTTGATTGTGGCCCGTATTGTCAATTCAAGGACCATGGTACCTGTTAGGTTCATCACTGAAGCCCTTGGCTTCTATGTGACTTGGGATCCAAAAAATCGTACGGTGGCCGTCCATACCAATCCATATTTTGTCTCCAATGAACTCAGTGGAGAAATGGTAGAATAATATAGTAACCTTCATAATCTAGTTAGCAATACGACCCTCGAGGACAATCCTTTGGGGGTTTATTTTTTTTGCTTAATTTTTTGATAAAAAAAACCCTAAGGAAAATCCTTAAGGTTATTGCCCTTTATATATATATGTAAAATTTCTGATTTATTCAATGTGGGTGGTTTTTATCTTCAAATATTCCTTTTTAAGACTAGAACATACCTTATCTAGCATAATAAAGGCATCTCTTCTGGTAAGGGGTTGATTTTTCAAACTTTTTGATTGGCTAATAATACCAAATTCTTTACTAGCCTTTTGAGCAACTTGGTCC